>NZ_DASWOM010000103.1:0-33592 GCF_036398755.1 Acerihabitans sp.
CCTTGAGGAAGACCCGAACGGTCATATGAGCAAGTTGATAATCGGAATGATGCAGTCGAGAGGAAATAACGCGATCGCGACCTTCGGTCGCTAAAAAAGAAGAACCCCACAAGAAATAGGGGGTTCGTCAACAGTCTGAAGGCGATGCTGAGCATCGCCTTTTTTATTACCCACAGCGCGTCCGGACAAGCGCCGGCGAGGTTATGGACCGGGCCGTGTTCCGGCGCCGGCGGGTTTCTTTCTGAAGTAGCGGTATGGAGTATCAGGTCGGCGCGGGTAAACGCCCGTACGGCGTCTACCGGCGATAAGGAAGCCTATCAGCGGCTACGGAAGACAATGCGGCCTTTGCTCAGGTCGTACGGGGTCAGCTCAACAGTGACTTTGTCGCCCGTCAGGATACGGATATAGTTTTTACGCATTTTACCGGAGATATGAGCGGTTACCACATGCCCGTTTTCCAATTCCACACGGAACATGGTGTTAGGCAATGTATCCAATACCGTGCCTTGCATTTCAATATTGTCTTCTTTGGCCATCGAATCCTCTAGGTTTAAATACCATAGTTTTTAACCGGCAAGATAATGCCGAAAAACCCTCATTATGTAAAGAAGTGATGAAGAACGCCGCATTATTCACAGCAATCGAGGTCGCTGTTAACGCTGTCGGCAGAGAGGGTTTGCGGTTGCCAGCAATCAGGTGCCAGCGTTAAAGGTTGTAACTGACTCAGCAGGGTCAGATAGTCGCGTCGCGGGATTTCCCGTGCGCCTAACGAGGCCGTGTGTGAGTTCAATACCTGACAGTCTATCAGTTTTCCCCCTTGTTGCCTAAAGAAACGGCAAAAAGTCAGTAATGCCGCCTTGGATGCATTGTCTGTGCGGCTGAACATGGACTCGCCGCAGAACAGCGCGCCCTGCGCCACCCCATACATGCCGCCGACCAGCTCCCCGTCCCGCCAGACTTCAACCGAGTGCGCGTGGCCCAGGGCATGCAGGCGACGATAGGCCAATCCCACCTCGGGGCCAATCCAGGTGCCTTCCATACCCCGTTCGGCGCAGGCGGCTATCACCTCGCCAAACGCCTGGTTGAGCGTAACGCGAAAGGGGTTGCGCCTGAAAAAACGCTTCAGGCTGCGGCTGATATGGAATTCCTCCGGAAACAGCACCGCGCGCGGGTCCGGCGACCACCACAGGATGGCGTCCCCCGGCGAATACCAGGGAAAAATGCCCAGTTGATAGGCCGCCAGCAGCCGCTCGGGGGATAAATCCCCGCCGAAGGCCAACAGCCCGTTAGGCTCATGCAGCGCGGAGGTGGGCGCGGGAAAGCGTATTGAATCCGGAGAGAGCCGGTAAAGTCGCATGGCGCTTATTTTTTATTCTCCTGGTCCGCCCTGGATATCGATAATTATACGCCACCGGGGGACTGATAACCAAAATAACGGCCTTTTTCCGCCAGCAGCGCGGCATGGGTGCCTTGCTCGGCAATCCCGCCCCGATCCATGACATAAATTCTGTCCATCGTGTCCAGGCCTTGCAACCGGTGGGTGATGATAATTACCGTCTTGCCCCGTCCCAGCTGGCGCAAGGCGTCCAGGACCCGCCGTTCGGTGGCGGCATCCAGCCCTTCGGTCGGCTCGTCGAGCAGCAGCAGCGGCGCGTCGTGGAGCAGGGCGCGGGCGATGCCGAGCCGCCGTTGCTCACCGCCGGACAGTTGGCGTCCGCCTTCGCCCAGCCAGGCATCGAGGCCTTCTTTTTCCAGTAGCTTCTCCAGCCCCATATGCCAGAGGATGTGGGCCAGCCGCGCATCGTCCGCCTCAGGCGCGCCCAGCAGCAAATTGTCGCGCAGCGTGGCGTTGAAGACATGCACCCGCTGGGCCACCACGCTCATCATGGCGCGCAGCGCCGGTTCATTCCATTGCGCCAACGGCGTTTGGTTCAACAGGATTTGTCCGCTATTCACGTCCCAGGCGCGGGTCAGCAGTTGCAGCAGGGTGGATTTGCCGCTGCCGGTGTGGCCGAGGATGGCGATATGTTCGCCAACGTCTATTCGCAGCGACACCTCGTCGACCGCCGGCAAGGGCTGATCGGGATAACGGAAGCTGATGGCGTCGAGCACCAGGGCGGCGGTGCCGGCGTGCGGCGGTCCGCCGGCCGGGAAAACCACCGCCGGTTCGCGGCCGATAACGTCGGCGATGCGTTTGGCGGAGGCGATCACCTGGCCGAGATGCTGGAAAGCGCCGGCTACCGGGCCCAAGGCTTCAAAGGCCGCCAGCGAGGTAAAGACCAGCAAGGCAATCAGCGCGCCGGGATGACTATCGCCGCCGACGCCGGCGGCGGCAAGCCACAAAATCAAGGTCACCGCCATACCGGTGACCAGCGTCAGCATTCCCTGCGCCAGGGCGGTCAGGTTGGCCTGTTGTCCCTGGCGTTGCTGCCAGCGCTGTTCTATATCATCCAATTGCCCGCGATAGCGCGCGGCGGCGCCGTACACGGTCAGTTCCGCGTTGCCCTGCAGCCAGATGGCCAGGTGTTGCCGGTAATGGGCGCGCAGCCGGGTTATTTCTTCTCCCACCGGTTTACCTGCGCGGTAGAACAGGGGCGGAACCATCAGCAGCACCGCCAGCATGATCGCGCCCAACGTAAGGGCCAGGGAGAGGTCGAGCCAGCTTAGGCCCAGGGTTACCACCAGTATCACTATAAAAGCGCTCAGCAGGGGCGAAAGGACGCGTAAATAGAGATGATCCAGGGTATCGACATCCGCCACCAGGCGGTTAAGCAGTTCCGCCTGGCGAAAGCCGGCAAGTGCGCCGGGGGACAGCGGCAGGATTTTTTGAAAAGTAAAAATGCGCAGATGCTGCAACACGCGGAAAGTGGCGTCATGGCTGACCACCCGCTCCGCCCAGCGGCCGGCGGTGCGGGTAATGGCCGCGCCGCGCACCCCGGCGGCCGGCAGCATATAGTTAAAGCTGTATAAGCCCGCCAAGCCGGCCAGCGCCGAACCGGCCAGAAACCAGCCGGACAGGCTCAGCAGGCCGATACTGGCCAGCAGCGTGACAATCGCCAGCAGCATGCCCAGGACAATCTGCCAGGCATGACGGCGATACAGGGCCAGGAAGGGTAATAATGCGCGCATATTCAGAGCTCTCCGCGGCGATGGGCCAACAGGTCGGCAAAGGGACCCGGTAAGGACGCCAACTGCGCATAGCGCCCGCGCTGCACGATGTGGCCGTTGCCCATGACCCAGATTTCATCAAAATCGCGAATGTCCGCCAACTGATGGGTAACCAGCACCGTGGTGTGCCGCCGGGACGCCAGGTCCAGCGCCGCGGTAATCAATCGTTCGCTGTGGGCGTCCAGGCTGGCGGTCGGTTCGTCAAGCAACATCAGCGCCGGGGTTTGCAGCAGGGCGCGCGCCAGGGCGATTCGCTGCGCCTGGCCGACCGACAGGCGCGAGGCGTTGTCGCCAAGGCGGGTATCCAGTCCTTGCGGCAACAACGGCAAAAACTCGCTGATATAAGCCTGCTCCACTACCCGGTCCAAAGCGGCGGCGTCCGCATCTGGCCGCCCGAGCAGGATATTTTCCTTAATCGTCGGCGCGGGCAGGAAGGGGTTTTGGCTTATCCAGCTGAGCTTGTCGCGCCAGTGCCGGGGCGACAGGTCGCGCAGCTCGAGGCCGTTGATTTGCAGCGAACCTTGATAGGGCAGGAATCCCAGCAGCAGGTGCAACAGCGAACTTTTCCCGGCGCCGCTTTGCCCGACGATGGCCAATCGCCGGCCGGCATCCAGGGTGAAATTCAGTGGGCCGGCAAGCGCCGTGCCATCCGGCGCCATGATAACCAGCTGTTCGGCGCGCAGGCCGATGGCGCCGGTGGCGGGAACGGCGAGGCCCGCGCCCTGCCGCAGCGCCTCGGTTTCAAGAAAGGTCAGCAGCGATTCCGCGGCGCCCACCGCCTGGGCCTTGGCGTGGTAAAACGCGCCCAAATCCCGCAGCGGCTGGAAGAACTCCGGCGCCAGTATCAATACCAGGAAACCGGCGAACAAGGTTACGCCGGTACCGTAGCTGCCGAAGTGCAGTTCGCCGAGATAGGAGAAGCCAAAATATACCGCCACCACCGCAATGGAAACCGAGGCGAAAAATTCCAGTACGCCGGACGAAAGAAAAGCCAGCCGCAAGACTTCCATGGTACGCAAGCGGAAATTATTGGTGGCGTGGCGGATATGATCGGTTTCCGCCCGCGCGCGATCGTACAACCTCAGCGTGTCCAGGCCACGCAGCCGATCGAGGAAATACCCCGAAAGCCGGGCCAGCGCCAGGAAGTTGCGGCGATTGGCGTCGGCGGCGCCCATCCCTACCAGCGCCATAAACAGGGGAATCAGCGGTGCGGTGCAAAATAAAATCAGCCCGGCCATCCAGTTCACCGGAAATACCACCAGTAAAATCAGCAACGGCACCAGGCCCGCCAGATACATCTGCGGCAGATAGCGCGCGTAATAATCCTGCATATCCTCGATCTGTTCGAGCAACAGGCTGCTCCAGCTGCCGGCGGGTTTGCCCTGGATCCAGGCGGGTCCCAACAGCTCCAGCCGATTCAGCACCTGGCGGCGTATTTCCCGCCGAAGCGTCTGTCCGGCGATAAAACCGACCCGCTCGCGCAGCCATCCGGTCAATGCGCGCAGGGCGAATAGCGCCGCCAAGGCGATAAACCAGGCGATAAGCGCGGCGCGCGGCTGTTGTTCGACAATCAGCGCCTGGAGCAGATAAGCCAATACCCATGCCTGGGCGACGATGATAAGGCCGCTTAGCAGGCCCAGCAGTAAAGAGAGGCGAAGCCAGCGCTTCACCAGCGCGCTTTGCGACTTAAGCCAGCGGACAAGCACTTGCTGTCGGTTTTTATTCATTGAAGACAATTTCAGCCGGTGTGGATTGCATGTAAGTCGAAAATCCCCTTCAGGGATGTGAAAGGCCGGAAAAGGATCTGCGTGCTCCGGCGTGCCGACATATTACCCTGTTGCGGCGGAGGTGAAAATAATATTGGCATTTATCATAGGATTCCAGTCGCCGTGCGTGAGGGTAATACAGCCGGCTGGCGGATGTGGTATCTGGGCGCTTGGCGAGGATTTTGCTTGGCGGATGGGGTATTTGAGGGCTTGGCGGCACTTTCGCTTGCCAGCTACTGGCCATTTTTATGTTATGCCGGATGTCGGCAAGCGACAAGGGGATGGCAGTCGCGCCATCCCCTTGACCCCGCGCTCCATGCCGGCCCAAAGGCCGCTACCTTATCCACGGCGTGGTGATTTCAGGTGTTGTAAATTCAGGCGTTCTGATTCCCGGCGTTGTGATTTCAGGCGTTCAAATTTCCGGCGTTCAAACCTACAGCGTTCCATTTTCCGGTATTCCAATTCCCGGCATTTGAATATTGCCTGAACCATAAAGACGGCTTTTCGGTTGCAGACGATGGTGTTGACGTTGAAGCGGCATAGAGTGCGCTGGCGGCAGAAAGCCCGGCTGGATGAGCCGCCGGGAGCGGCTCAAGCTAAGGGTCGCGCCGGGAGCGCGTCCCGTGCGGTCCAAAAGTCGGGATGTTGTGCCGTCAGGGACCGCGCAGCGGCGCACGATCTGCCGGCAGCCCGGGAGTTGAGAGGGCCGGGCTAGCGGCCCTCTCATCGCTTGCCTGCACCAGGCAACAGGGAACGCCACCGCCCGCGGCAAGTGAAACCGGCGCCCAGCCCACCATCCCTATAGAGTAAAAATCTACGCTTACCGATCGTTTACCGGCGCCAGACCATCCAGATACCGTTCCGCGTCAAGCGCCGCCATACAGCCGGTGCCGGCGGAGGTAATGGCCTGGCGATAGATATGATCCATCACATCGCCCGCGGCGAACACCCCGGGGATGCTGGTTTGGGTGGCGTTGCCCGCAATACCGGACTGTACGCGGATATAACCGTTCTCCAACGCCAGCTGATTACCGAAAATCGCCGTATTGGGGTGATGGCCGATGGCGATAAATACGCCGGCGACCGCCAGTGTTTCCACCGCGCCGGTGACGACGTTTTTCAGCCGCGCCCCGGTAACGCCCATCTCATCGCCCACCACTTCTTCCAGGGTATGGCCGGTATGCAGCACGATATTGCCGCTGGCGACCTTATCCATCAGCCGGTCAATCAGGATTTTTTCCGCGCGGAAAGTCGCGCGACGATGGATAAGGTGCACCTCGGCGGCGATATTGGACAGATACAGCGCTTCCTCCACCGCCGTATTACCGCCGCCGACCACCGCGACTTTTTGCTGGCGGTAAAAAAAACCGTCGCAGGTGGCGCAGGCGGACACGCCTTTGCCCTTATAGGCTTCTTCCGACGGCAGCCCGATATAGCGAGCGGATGCGCCGGTGGCGATGATCAGGGCGTCACAGGTGAATTCACCGGTATCGCCGGTCAACCGGAAGGGACGGCTTTGCAAATCGACCTTATTGATATGATCGAAAATGATTTCGGTATTGAACTTGGCGGCGTGGGCGTACATGCGTTCCATAAGCAACGGACCGGTCAGCCCTTCCGGATCGCCCGGCCAGTTCTCGACCTCGGTGGTGGTGGTGAGCTGGCCGCCTTGTTCCATCCCGGTTATCAGCACCGGATGCAGGTTGGCGCGGGCGGCATACACCGCGGCGGTATAACCCGCCGGCCCGGACCCCAGAATGAGTAATTTGCTGTGTTTCACCGTAGACATGTTTTCCTCGTTTAACCGCTTAGAACGCAACTCGTCGATTGTAAGAAAATTACCAGACTATGAAAAGGAAGCAAAAGGTTGTTAGCGATATTTATCATCGTCAGGAACTATTGATCGGGGGATTTTAGCATTGAAAAGGACATAATCGGGCCAAAAAGAGCCCTTAAGCCCCTGACATCATGCCGCTGCGGGAATTAATCGGCATGTTGTTCTGATTTTTGTCGTTTTACTTTGACAATCCGCTGCGCTTTTGCGAAAACATCAGGGTAAGGAAAAATGATGAGTTGGGTTAGGACAGGCAGCAAGAAAGGCAGTTTAAACAGTTGGCCCTAAAATAAAACAGACAACGGGTCTTAAAACAAACCCTGAAACATTGAAGTCGGCAGGGGTGTGGCAAGCACAGGGAAGGTACTGAGAGAGACAATAATAATGGTAGACAATAAAAAACGCCCGGGAAAGGATCTCGATCGTATTGACCGTAACATCCTCAATGAGTTGCAAAAGGACGGCCGGATATCAAACGTCGAACTTTCTAAACGGGTTGGATTATCCCCGACACCCTGCCTGGAACGCGTGCGCCGTCTTGAGCGCCAGGGTTTCATCCAGGGGTATACCGCTTTACTTAATCCACATTATCTTGATGCGTCTTTACTGGTGTTTGTGGAGATTACCCTTAACCGGGGTGCGCCCGATGTGTTTGAGCAATTCAACACCGCGGTACAAAAGCTGGAAGAAATCCAGGAATGCCATTTGGTTTCGGGTGATTTCGACTATTTGCTGAAAACGCGGGTGCCCGATATGTCGGCCTATCGCAAGCTGCTGGGTGAAACGCTGTTGCGTTTGCCGGGGGTAAACGATACGCGTACCTATGTGGTGATGGAAGAAGTGAAACAGAGCAACCGGCTGGTGATTAAGACCCGGTAAGACATAACACAGGTGCAAAATTCAGGTTTTATGGTTACACTCCTGTGCATTCATACAGTTTCAGCGCCGGCGGTATGACGGTCGGCGCTGTTATTAAGCTATTATATCGGTTATATCGGCATAGATAACCCTGGAGAGCCTTTCTTGAGCCAGGAATACACAGAAGATAAAGAAGTTGAACTGAAAACGCTCAGCAGCAGTCGCCGGTTACTCGAGGCTGTTCTGATTGTCATGGCTATTTTTGCCCTCTATTTAATGATTTCCCTGGTCAGTTTCAACCCCTCCGACCCCAGTTGGTCGCAAACTGCCTGGCATGGACCTATTCACAACCTTGGCGGCGGCATCGGCGCCTGGTTCGCCGATACGCTGTTCTTTACCTTCGGCGTGCTGGCCTATGCGCTGCCTCCGCTGATGCTGATTTTTTGCTGGACGTCGTTTCGACTGCGCGAAGAGCAGGACTATGTGGATTATTTTGCCCTGTCGCTGCGGCTGATCGGTTCTTTGGCGCTGATTCTGACCTCATGCGGTCTGGCCGCGCTTAATGTCGACGATCTCTATTACTTTGCCTCCGGCGGCGTGATCGGCAGCCTGCTCGGCAACGCCATGCTGCCCTGGTTCAACGGCATTGGCGCCACCCTGACCCTGCTGTGCGTATGGGCGTCCGGTCTGACCCTGTTTACCGGCTGGTCCTGGCTCACCATCGCTGAAAAAATCGGCGGCGTGGTCATGGGCTGCCTGACATTTATGTCGAACCGTTCCCGCCGCGACGAGCGGGATTATGATGACGATGAGGATGACGAGGGTCTTGAGTCCGATGACGCGGCCCGCGCACAGGCGCTGGATGCGCTGGATCCGCTGCTGGCGACGTCCGGGCCTGACGCGGCCGGGACTCGGCCTGATGATGCTCCCGCGCCCATCGGCGCGGTGGCGGGGCCGTCCTCCACGTCCACGCATCCCGACGTCGCCGCGCCGTCCGGCGATCGCTTGGCCGCGTCGCAGCCCGGCGCGATATCGGTCATTCCGGTGACGCCGGTCGCGGCCCCGGCGACGGATCCGGCGCCCGCCGCCGCCTATTCACAGCAGCCCGCCGCAGCGGACCCGCACTCCGGGGCCGCTGAGCCGGTCCCGCAGTATCGTTTTGAGTTGCCGGGCGATCAGGCCGTTTCCACCCAGGTTTCCTCCCCTGAGCGTTATCCTGAAGAAGAAGACGATGGGCCGCGTATGGGGGACTGGCGTCTTGACGGCGACGCATCGCACACGCCTTACGATTTCACCGTCGCGCAGCGCACCAGCGGGCAGGTGCCTGGGGCGGCGCCGCCTTATGACGCCGCCGCTCTGACCTTTATGCCGGCATTCAGCGCCACCAGTGATGATAATCCCCAGGTTAAGCAGGGCATGGGCCCTGAATTACCTCGTCCAAACCGGGTACGGATACCTACGCGCCGGGAGCTGGCCTCGTTTGGCATCAAGCTGCCGTCGCAGCGCAACGCCGCGGCGACCACCGCCCAGCAGCAAACCCATGAGGATACCGCGTCATCACCCGCGACGCTGACCGAGGAACAACAAGCCGCCGTCCAGCAGGCCGAGCTTCACCGGGAATTCCAGCGCCAGCAGGAACAACGCTATGGCGACGCGGCCAGCGATGGCGATGACGAGGACGCCTGGCAGCAACAGCAACTGGCCGCCGAATTTCAGCAGCGCCAGGCGATGCGGTACGTGGCGGACGCCGAGGATCGATCGACACAGGACACCTCGCCGATTTCGCCCGCGGCCGGGATCGATGCGCAGTCGGCTTCAGTCCCCTCGCCAACGGCTGAACGGATGGACGCTGCGCCTGCTGCGCCGGGGTATGGGCCTGCGCGGCATGGACAGGGATTCGGCGCAGATCGGCAAACCGCGGCCGGTTATGCCTCCGGCGGCGATGATCACCTGGAAGACGCGGGCGAAGCGGATGATCTTGCGCACGATGATGTGATGCCGGACGAGTATGGCCAGGCTTCGCGGCATAGCGCCGACCTCGGCCGGGCGCCGTTGCCTCACACCGGGCTGCAGCCGGCGATTACGCCATTGGCGTCGGCTATGGACAGCCTGATCCATCCTTTCCTGATGCGCAACGAGCGGCCGCTGCAAAAGCCGACCACGCCGTTGCCGACGCTGGATCTGTTGACTTCACCGCCGGTGGAGGATGAACCGGTGGATATGTTCGCGCTGGAACAAACCGCGCGACTGGTGGAAGCCCGTCTGGCGGATTACCGGGTGAAGGCCGAAGTGGTCGGCATTTCTCCCGGCCCGGTTATCACCCGATTCGAGCTGGATCTGGCGCCGGGGGTTAAAGCGGCGCGCATCTCCAATCTGTCGCGGGATTTGGCGCGCTCCCTGTCGGCGGTGGCGGTGCGGGTGGTGGAAGTCATCCCCGGCAAGCCCTATGTCGGTTTGGAATTACCCAACAAACGCCGCCAGACGGTATATCTGCGCGAAGTGCTCGACTGCGACAAATTCCGCGAGACCGTCTCGCCGCTGGCCATTGTGCTCGGCAAGGATATCGCCGGGCAGCCGGTGATTGCCGATTTAGCCAAAATGCCCCATCTGCTGGTGGCCGGCACCACCGGTTCCGGTAAATCAGTGGGGGTCAACGCCATGATCCTCAGCATGCTGTATAAAGCGACGCCGGAAGAGGTGCGCTTTATCATGATTGACCCCAAAATGCTGGAGCTGTCGGTTTACGAAGGCATCCCCCATCTGCTGACCGAAGTGGTCACCGATATGAAAGACGCCGCCAACGCCCTGCGCTGGTGCGTGGGTGAAATGGAGCGCCGCTATAAGCTGATGTCGGCGCTGGGGGTGCGTAACCTGGCCGGCTATAACGAACGTATCGAACAGGCTATCGCCATGGGCCGTCCGGTGCCGGATCCGTTCTGGAAACCGGGCGACGGCATGGGCGATTCGCCGCCGATGCTGGAAAAACTGCCCTATATCGTGGTGCTGGTGGATGAGTTTGCCGATCTGATGATGGCGGTGGGCAAAAAGGTGGAAGAGCTGATTGCCCGCCTGGCCCAGAAGGCCCGCGCCGCCGGCATTCATTTGGTGCTGGCGACCCAGCGGCCGTCGGTGGATGTGATAACCGGCCTTATCAAGGCCAATATCCCGACCCGTATCGCCTTTACCGTGTCCAGTAAAATCGATTCTCGTACCATTCTCGATCAGTCGGGGGCGGAATCGCTGCTCGGCATGGGCGACATGCTCTATCTGGCGCCCAATTCCTCGATACCGGTGCGTGTGCATGGCGCCTTCGTGCGCGATCAGGAAGTGCATGCGGTGGTCAGCGACTGGAAGGCGCGCGGGCGTCCCCAGTATATCGACAGCATCACCAGCGCCGGCGAAGAAGGCGAAGGCGGGACCGGCGGCATTGACAGCGATGAAGAGCTGGATCCGCTATTCGACCAGGCGGTGCAATTTGTGGTCGATAAGCGCCGCGCCTCCATTTCCGGCGTGCAACGCCAGTTCCGCATCGGCTACAACCGCGCCGCCAGGATCATCGAACAGATGGAAATCCAGGGCATCGTCAGCTCGCAGGGCCATAACGGCAATCGTGAAGTCCTGGCGCCGCCTCCGGCGGGTTAATGTCGCGTGCCATCAGGAGCCAGGCTTTGGCTCCTGTGCAAAGATGCGTAAAGCGGCGGTTTTTCAGAGGATTGGCCTATGCCTGTCCGTCAGTGTTCCGATACAGTTATATCCGTCATACTTCAAGCTGCAGGTGCGTCGGCTACGCCCGCCCACCCCGGTCATCCCGTTCAGCGCGTTATCGATGCCGCCGGGGTGAGCCGGCATGCCGTCTGCCGGCAACGCGAAGTACTCAGGATCTGAGCTTATCAAGGCGCCGTCCGCCGGCCGGCCTGTTAATTGCCGGCCCGGCCGCCGCGCCTTTCATTTTTCAAGGGATGTTTATAATGAATAAAAGGTTAATAGCCGCTTGCCTGTTCGGCGCCGTAGTCGCCGCGCCGGCGTTTGCCGATGATGCCGGCGCGCTGCAAGGCCGCCTGAACCGGGTCAACAGTTTCCACGCCGCCTTCAGCCAAAAAGTGACCAGCGCGGACGGCGGCGCGGTGCAGGAAGGCGAAGGCGAACTGTGGGTAAAGCGTCCCAATCTGTTTAACTGGCATATGACCTCACCGGATGAGAGCCTGCTGATTTCCGACGGCAAAACGCTGTGGTTCTATAATCCGTTTGTCGAGCAGGCGACCGCCACCTGGCTGAAAAACGCCACCGGTAATACGCCTTTTATGCTGATTACCCGCAACAGCCCGGATGATTGGCGGCAATACAATGTTAAACAGACCAACGATCGTTTTGAACTGACGCCTAAGTCCACCAGCGGCAACCTGAAGCAATTTACCATCGACGTCAGCGCCAGCGGCACCATCAACAGCTTTACCGCCGTCGAGCAGGATGGGCAGCGCAGCGCCTATCAGCTGAAAAGCCAGAACAACGGCCAGGTTGATGACGCCAAATTCCGTTTTACCCCTCCCAAGGGCGTGACGCTGGACGATCAGCGCCAGTGAGGTAAAAATGAGCAATATGTCGCTTGATTTTTCCCATAACGAATTCCAGCCGCTGGCCGCGCGCATGCGCCCCAGGACGCTGGAAGAGTATGTCGGGCAGCAGCATCTGCTGGCGCCGGGCAAGCCATTGCCGCGCGCCATCCAGAACGGGCAACTGCACTCCATGATCCTTTGGGGACCGCCCGGCACCGGGAAAACCACGTTGGCGGAGCTCATCGCGCGTTATGGCAACGCCGACGTGGAGCGTATTTCGGCGGTGACCTCGGGT
This sequence comes from Acerihabitans sp., assembly GCF_036398755.1. NCBI lineage: Bacteria > Pseudomonadati > Pseudomonadota > Gammaproteobacteria > Enterobacterales > Pectobacteriaceae > Acerihabitans > Acerihabitans sp. The sequence goes on from NZ_DASWOM010000103.1 coordinate 12,475, forward strand.
ATCAAGGAGATCCGCGAAGCGATCGAGCGCGCCCGCCGCAACCGGGATGCCGGCCGGCGCACCATATTGTTTGTCGACGAAGTGCACCGGTTCAATAAAAGCCAGCAGGACGCCTTCCTGCCGCATGTGGAGGAAGGCACCATCACCCTGATAGGCGCGACCACCGAAAATCCCTCGTTTGAGCTTAACTCCGCGCTGCTGTCCCGTGCGAAGGTGTATTTGCTTAAGGCGCTAACCGCCGGGGATATAGAACAGGTGCTGACCCAGGCCATGGCCGATGGTGAGCGGGGCTATGGCGGCCAGAATATCGTCTTGCCCGAGGAGACCCGCCGGATGCTGGCGGAGTGGGTTAACGGCGACGCCCGCCGCGCGCTCAACAGCCTGGAAATGATGGCCGACATGGCGGAGACCGACGCCCAGGGCAACCGGGTACTGACGCCGCTGCTGCTCAAGGAGATTTCCGGTGAACGCAACGCCCGTTTCGATAACAAAGGCGACCGGTATTATGATTTGATTTCGGCGCTGCATAAATCGGTGCGCGGCTCCGCGCCGGATGCGGCGCTGTACTGGTACGCGCGGATAATCACCGCCGGCGGCGATCCGCTATACGTGGCGCGCCGCCTGCTGGCCATCGCGTCGGAGGATGTCGGCAACGCCGATCCGCGCGGCATGCAGGTGGCCCTGGCCGCCTGGGATTGTTTCACCCGTGTCGGCCCGGCGGAAGGCGAGCGGGCCATTGCCCAGGCGATCGTCTACCTGGCCTGCGCGCCGAAAAGCAACGCGGTTTATACCGCCTTTAAAGCCGCCATGCACGATGCCCGGGAAAAGGCCGATTATGATGTACCCGAACATTTGCGCAACGCGCCGACTAAGCTGATGAAAGAGATGGGACTGGGTGCCGAATACCGCTACGCACATGACGAAGCCAACGCCTATGCGGCCGGTGAGGATTATTTCCCCGAACAGATGGCCCGCACGCGTTACTACTATCCAAGTCCGCGCGGACTGGAGGGAAAAATCGGCGAAAAGCTTGCCTGGCTCAGCGCCCAGGATCAAAATAGCCCAACAAAACGCTACCGATAACCAGGCTGTTGCGGTAAGGTTAGCGGTAGAAAATCCGTTGCCGCGATAGCCTCTGACGGCCTCGCGAAGTCATATACATCAATCTGATAACAATAAGCACAGGACTAGCATGCTCGATCCAAATCTGCTGCGCAATGAGCTGGGCGCGGTTGCCGAGAAACTGGCTCGCAGAAATTTCACCCTCGATGTCGATACGCTGCGTAAGCACGAAGAACGGCGTAAGGTATTGCAGGTCGAAACCGAAACACTGCAGGCCGAGCGAAATTCCCGATCCAAACTGATTGGCGCGGCGAAAGCCCGTGGCGAGGATATCGAGCCATTGCGCCAGGAAGTCAATGGATTAAGCGATCGCCTTGAGGCGGCCAAATCCGAACTGGACATTTTGCAAGCCGCCATCCGCGACGTGGCGCTGTCGTTGCCCAATATCCCTGACGACCGGGTTCCTTCAGGCAAGGATGAAACGGAAAACGAAGAGATCGGCCGCTGGGGAGAACCGCGTCACTACGAATTTACGGTGCGCGATCATGTTTCCCTGGGGGAAATGGCCGGCGGGCTGGATTTTGCCGCGGCGGTCAAGCTGACCGGCGCGCGTTTTGTGGTGATGAAAGGCCAGATTGCCCGCCTGCACCGCGCGCTGACGCAGTTTATGCTGGATTTGCATACTGAACAGCATGGTTATCAGGAAAATTATGTTCCTTACCTGGTCAACCACGCGTCGCTGTTCGGCACGGGCCAACTGCCGAAATTCGCCGGCGACCTGTTTCATACCCAGCCCCTGGATGAAGAGGCCGATACCAGCGCCTACGCACTGATCCCGACGGCGGAAGTGCCGTTGACCAACCTGGTGCGCGACGAGATCCTCGAAGAGGACCAGCTGCCGCTTAAAATGACCGCCCACACGCCGTGCTTCCGTTCCGAAGCCGGTTCCTATGGTCGCGATACCCGTGGCTTGATCCGTATGCACCAGTTTGACAAAGTCGAGCTGGTCCAGGTGGTGAAACCCGAGGACTCGATGGCCGCGCTGGAAGAACTGACCGGCCATGCGGAGCAGGTCCTGCGTTTGTTGAACCTGCCTTACCGGAAAATTTTGCTGTGCACCGGTGATATGGGCTTTGGCTCCTGTAAAACCTATGACCTGGAAGTCTGGCTGCCGGCGCAGAATACCTACCGGGAAATTTCCTCATGCTCGAATATGGGCGATTTCCAGGCGCGGCGCATGCAGGCGCGCTACCGCGCCAAGGAAGATAAAAAACCCCGCCTGGTGCATACCCTGAACGGCTCCGGCCTGGCGGTGGGACGCACCCTGGTGGCGGTGATGGAAAATTACCAGTTGGCCGACGGGCGTATTGAAATCCCGGCGGCACTGGCACCCTATATGAATGGCCTGACCCATATCGGCTGATCTCTCTTACCCCTTCTGCGCATGCCCTCATGGTTAAGCGCAGAAGTCCTTTATTTTACATTGCGTAATGCTGTTAACTATCGAATCTATCATCAAGGTGAAACAGGCTTGGTTTAAAACGGTAACCGGTGTCCATAGTTTAAAAATTAGCAGCAATTGTTAAAGCTTCTAATAATCAACTATTACTTTCAGAAGCGTTGGACTGATTAGAACTATTACAGGGCTGCAGGCGGATTATTTGATCAGCCAGAGCGAAAAATGATGAATTATGGGTAACCATAATGATAGTGAGACCCTGTTTTTTTAATTCGCGCATTATGTGGATAGATAATATCTCGTCCAGCGCTGAAGAGGGTTCATCCAAAATAAGGATGTTTTTTTGCCGCGCTAAAGCCCTGCCAATGGCAATCCGTTGTTTTTCACCACCAGACAATGGACTCACTGGGCTTAACAAAATGTTTAGCACCCGCGTACCATCAACTTGATCGTCCATGGAATTCAATTGCAGGAGATCAATGATATTTATCAATATTTCATCATCGATGGTTTCATTGCAGCCATAAGTTAAATTATCGCGTAATGAGCCTGTAAGAATGACAGGCTGCTGTCTAACAACAGCACAATGTGCGATAATATCGGTCGTGGCAAGCGTGCCAACATCTCTATTCTTAAAATAGAGTTGTCCTGGTTTCAATACATTAAGACCTAGCAATGCCTGTACAAGCGATGTTTTACCGGCACCTGATACCCCAGCGATTGCAACCATATCTCCTTTACTTATTGTGAAATTTAGCTTTCTAATGATAGGTTTCTGATTTATTGTAATATCTAAATTCTTGGCTAAAAAAATAATCGAAGACTGCTCGGCAAATTTTGCATGAGTAGCTGGGTTGATCTCCTCAAGGTTGAGAAAATAACTTAACCGCTTAAGCGCTTCCAAGTCTTTTTTAATATTAATAAAAGAACCTCCAACATGTATTAACGGAGTTGTTAACTGAATAATATAACCGCTAATCAATAGATAATCTCCGGGAGGGCGCGTACCTTGGAGAATCAACAAAGCAATATAGCAGGTAAATAATATTAATAAAAAACCGAGTAATAGGCTCTGATATACCATGTACACGCCAATTTTACGATTTCCTGAACTGATAATCTTAATGTAACTTTGAGTTAACGCATGGATATTTTTCTTTTCTTTATCGAAAGAGGAATTGACTTTTATGTCATCAAGCAACGTCAATCTTTCACTTAAGTGGCTAGTGACGAGGTTATGGGCATCCATTATACGATGATGGATTATTTCGCTATATCGAGATAATAAAAAACTTGTCAAGAAGAAAAGAAACAGACCAATAATAAAAAATAGAGAGAATATAAATCCAACTGATTTCAATATGAATATATATGAAAAAAATATTTGAATAATTAAAGGAAATAACCCCCAAAAAAAAGTATGTACCAGTGAAGCGAGTGACGTTCTGCCCCTACCGATCTCTTCGATCACTTGGCCAGATGAAACAGTAGTCAAGATTGACTCTTTGGCGTGAACAATTTTATTGAAAAGAGTATTATGCATCGCCGCTTCTATCTTTACTAAAAAAGCTGCGGATACGATATTTTTTACCCACTCAAGAATATGTGATGCGCTCCAGCTCAAACCGAATAATGCCACATAGATAAAAAACTCAGCATGGACAATATGTGAGGATGTAATGGAATTGACGGAGGCGCTCATAAAATAAGGGGACAAAACATTAACACAGGCGATAACTATCATCAATAATGAAGAGAATAGAAAATCTCTCTTTATACGCGGGTAATAGTCATGAACAGCAGAATAGTAGAATGATAAGGAGGCGTGGTTCATCGGATTCTCTAACACTATAATTTAAAGATAATAGCAAGTTTTTTATTTAACTCGTGATTGTCACCAATGATGCGATTATCCATTTCTATCCAGGCGTGCGCGAGAAAGGTATAATTTTGCACACCAATGTTTAATGTAATATTCCTATCTATTTTTATCAATAAGCTGAACAAAGCTAATGAATGTTCTAAGCATTCGGTTTTGAATGGAAGGAATACCGACACATGTCTCAATGCAGCATTAAAAACAAGCGCTTTATCGTACGACATCGTTGAAAATATACCCATGGATTTTTTCTTTTTATTGTGTAATGATTTTAACAGATAACCTAAACCAAATAAAGATAATAACATTTTAACTTTGGATAACATCAAAACAGCAGTGCAATAATTAATCATGGTTAAGTGTTTACATTGATAATGTCTATTCAGCCGCCACTCGTAGTTATCAATACCTATAATTGAACCAAGGTAATGATTTAAAGATTGTTTCAACGGTGATTTTTCAATGATATTGTTTATAAATAAAAAATCAATGAATTCATCTTGATCAGATAACAGGTTAGGTTGAGAAAATACATCTAATAGAATGCCGCTACGGAATGTGTTTAGCAAAATATACTCGCATTTATTAGTGTCAAATATTATAAATTCATTATCAATAATAACATGATGAATATGCAGTGAGAATATTATATTATGCTCAATCATAATAACCTCCAAGCTTAATGTTTTTTATAAAAAGTGATAATGATAAAAAACGCATAAGCTCTAGAGATATACCTGAACCCATATGGACATTAAGATTGGTTAGGGCGTAGTATTTTTTTTATCGATGTTAAGTGTGTTTAATATTGTATCATGTTCGATTATGTATTTAATTTTTTCAGCATTCTGCTGAAAATATTTTTGATAAATCCCTGTTATGTGACCTTTACTATTACGTATAATTGTGTCTTTACCATATGAAAAATAGATGTCTTTCTTAAAGTGAATTCGTTTTTGAGTTTTATTGAATGATTCGTAGGTGGGCCTTGAAAGGGAAAAGTTAATCATATTTTTACAGGTAAATGGTGTATACACTTTTGCGGGACAACTTCTTTGATTTTCAAAAATTGCTTGAATTATGGCAATTATAAGTTCTTTACTGCCATAATCTAAACTGTTTTTTTCTGAGCAATGGCGATAAAAAGTATCATAATGATTCTGCTCTTTACTTCGTCTTTTATGAATAATGAGTTTTTTCAATACCTGCAAGATGGGTATACCGGTAAAAATAGAATACTGATATAACTTTTTGACCGCAAAAAAAGCGCCATTGTCTACATATGCATTTATCAGTGATGAGTAATGCGGCGGATCAAAAAACAAATGGTCTCCGCCATGGCCATTTATAAAAGAGTAATCATTGCGTCCCCGTGAACATATTTGATGGCTTTTTTTTCTGGTCATATAAAACATCAACGATAAATTTGGCGCAGTGATTGTATGATCGAAGGAATCTAATATGAATAATTCTTCCGTTTTTATAGAATATTTTACATGTTCAATGCCAAGTTTTTGACATACATATTGTGATGCATTGATATCTTCCTTTGCGCTGATATCCGGATGATGCCATGTGAGTGCTTTTATCTGCGATTTTTTTTTGACCATGCAAGCTGTGTATAATAGTGCGGTAGAATCTAATCCCCCCGAGAATTCGATAACAACATTGTCATCCCCGCAATTTTTATTAATATACTCTTCTAATATAGCCGCAGGGTCGAGAACGGGTTTTGCAAAAAAGAAATTATCATTCAATCTAAATTCGCACTTCAAATCAAAAATGCTGATGAAAATGCTAAACCCCGGCAAAATTTCATATATATTTTCCCAGGTAGTCGTTCCATCGTACACCTCACCCTAAGCAAGGAAATTGATAATATAATCTCTATTTAATTTCTCATTATGATATTTTACTAATGAGTAAATATTTTTTGATAGTGTTAAAATTGACTTTTTTATGTTCATATGAACGTAACACGAACTATTATTGCTGGTGTAGTTGCTCAAAGAATAAAATTTTTTTTCTTTCGTTATACTCACATCTATACTCTTGAACATTTCATGATCGGTATCGAAATAATCATTCAAATCCAGGGCAAGCAGAGTTTTATCTAAACATTCCATTGTTTAAACCTATAAAGTGGAGACTAGCGGCATTTATTTAAAACGCCGCTAGTAAATAATTATTAATTAGCCATGTATACTGATCGATTTACCTCAATAATAGCACCGCCGGCTTTTCCTTTAGTCGAACACTTCGCATCAATAACGATCATGCCTTCAATTAAATGATTTTTATTCTTGCTGCTAAATATTTTCATTTTTTTCATTTTTATTACCTCAATAGATGGGAGCGGTTTTTTATTTCAGTTCAAGAATATCTTCTTTTAAGAAATAGTCAAAAAAAATTTCGTAAATGTAAAATTTTTACTTTGCATTCAAATATTAATAATATATTTATTAAAAGGTAGATAATGTAATGCCGAAGTTTGTATCTCGCTATGATAGTGAAACTTGTTTAATTTCACTGTAAATGCTTGTGGCGGATTGAAATGAACGAAATAATAAATATTTATTTTTAATTGTGTGGTCTCCAATTCTATATTGCAATTATTATAAAGTCATTTTTAAATAGTATGTATTTCTTCGGTTAAATACACTATTTCAGAACATGGTGGCGCCGCGCCTGATGCAGAATCAACCATGCTTGCAAACTGCAGCTTCAATAAATAATAGTTGGATATCAACAGCTGTTCACCCGGTGGTGAGCTACTTAAAGGTGACAGTTGGGTAAAATGTTTTCTAAGTTTTTGATTGTATCTTATGTAATTTTGCCAATTCAGCTTTCTTAGTCATTTACTGCAAAGTGTAAAGGTCTATCTTCGGAGACGGTTAAAATTATCAAAAAATGCTTGCGGTAATTTAGCCTGATTGACTTTTTTTACCGTGGTGGCATCATGCGCGCAATTCCTGCGCGTTGACTCCGGTTTACCTATCATGTCCGTCTATTCCCGTCCGGTGGTAATGTTACTCACCGGCCTGCTGTCGTTGACCATTTCCATCGCGGTTTTGAATACCCTGGTGCCTTTGTGGCTGTCCCACGAAGCCATGCCCACCTGGCAAATCGGGCTGGTCGGATCTTCCTACTTTACCGGTAACCTGGTAGGCACCCTGCTGGCGGGGGCGCTGATCAAAACGGTGGGTTTCAACCGCAGTTATCACTATTCCTGCCTGCTGTTCGCCGTCGCGACCTTGGGACTGGGGCTGTCCATCGGCTTTAACAGCTGGGTGCTGTTCAGGTTCGTGGCGGGCGTCGCCTGTGCGCTTATCTGGGTGGTGGTGGAAAGCGCCCTGATGCGCAGCGGCACCCTGCAGACCCGCGGACAACTGCTGGCGGCGTATATGATGGTGTATTACCTGGGCACGGTGATCGGCCAACTGCTGCTCAGCGGCGTTACCACCGCCTTGATGACGGTATTGCCCTGGGTGGCCACGTTGACTATCGCGGCGGTGTTGCCGCTCTTGTTCAACCGTATCGACGGGCAGGGCATGGCGGCTCCGCGGGTCGCCATCTGGCCGATGCTGCGCCGTCGTAACGCCCGCTTAGGGGTCAACGGCTGCGTCATATCAGGCGTGGTATTGGGGTCGCTTTACGGGCTGCTGCCGCTTTTCCTCTCCCATCAGGGACTCAGCGACGGCAACGTGGGTTATTGGATGGCGCTGCTGGTCAGCGCGGGTATCCTCGGTCAATGGCCCATCGGCCGCCTGGCGGATCGCTATGGCCGCCTGATGATGCTGCGGGTGCAGGTATTTATGGTCATTATCGGCAGCCTGTCGATGCTCAGCCACGCGGCCATGGCGCCGGCGCTGTTCCTGCTTGGCTGCTCGGGTTTTACCCTCTATCCGGTGGCGATGTCCTGGGCCTGCGAAAAGGTCGGCCCGGATGAGCTGGTGGCGATGAATCAGGCGTTGCTGCTGAGCTACACGGTGGGCAGCCTGCTGGGGCCCAGCGCCACCGCGCTGCTGATGCAGCGCTACTCCGACCGCCTGCTGTTTGTGATGATCGCGCTGGTGGCGCTGGTTTACCTGGCGATGTTGCTACGCAAACCGGATCACCATCAAACCCCGGTGGCGACGGCCTGAGTAGGACATGGCTCTATTTGGGGGCTTGAGTTCGTTGCCCTGGCGGCGTGACAAATAACCCGCCGCAAGCCGCCGGCGAGCGAAACCTTATCGATGTGTCAACAGACTAAAGGCCCTAATTCGCGCCTTCCCAATTAATTGCCCTGCGGCAATGGGCTCAGATTAAGCACCGCGCTGTCCATATCCTCGCCGCGCTCAAAGCGCCAGCAGCGGGTATGGTAGCGTGCCACGCTGTTACGGTGGGCTACGCTGACCAGCGTAATGCCCGCAAGCCGTTCCGTCAGCAGGCGGTACATCAATTGTTCATTCTCATCGTCCAGCGCGCTGGTGGCTTCATCGAGGAACAGGATATCGGGTTTTATCAGCAACGCGCGGGCAAACGCCAGCCGCTGCTGCTCGCCGGGCGACAGCCAATGGCTCCAGTTGGCTTCTTGGTGCAGCATCGGCTGCAAATGCCCCAGACGGCAAAGATCCAGCATTGAGCGCATCTGTTCCTCGGTAAAGTGGTCCGGCGCTTCTGGATAACATAGCGCCTCCAGCAGATTGCCGATCGGGATATAGCTGCGCTGCGGTAAAAACAGCACTTTTTTGCCGGCCTGGAGGCCGATGCCCCCGTTGCCGTAAGGCCAGATGCCGGCAATGGCCCGCAGCAGGGTGGATTTACCGCAGCCCGACGGACCGGCGATCAGTACCCGTTCACCGGGAGCGATGGACTGCGTGGCGCCCTGAAACAGGATGCGGCCGGAGGGGATGGTTAATTCGAGATCGGTCAGCGCCAGGGCGGTATCCACCGTGCCGCCGCGGGTAATCGCCGTCTTCTGGCTGCTGTGGCGCTCCACGGCGGCGTTGAACCCCGCCAAACGGTTTATACAGGCTTTCCAGTTGGCCAATTGATTAAATGCGTCGATAAACCATGACAGCGAGCCCTGGATTTCACCAAACGCCGATGAAATCTGCATCAGCGTGCCGAGCTGGATGGCGCCGGAAAAATAACGCGGCGCCGCCACCAGGATCGGGAAAATAATGGCGAACTGACCGTAGAAATTACTGGCCACATTCAGCCGCCGGCTGACGCGCATAATGGACCACCAGTTGGCGCGGATGGCCTCAAACTTGTTGTCCAGCAGTTTGGCTTCCCGCGGTTCGCCCTGGTAAAGGGCAATGGCGTCATTATTTTCGCGAATGCGAATCAGGCCAAAACGGAAATTAGCCTCAAATTTTTCCTGTTGAAAACCCAAACGCACCAGCGGCCTGCCGACAAACCAGATCACCAGCGATCCCAGCCCGGCATATAATATGGCGAACCATACCATATAACCCGGCACGGTAAAAAGATGCCCGCTCAGCGTAAAGGACAGCGGTCCGCTCACCGACCATAAAATGGATATAAAGGAAACAAAGGTCACCACGCTCGAGAGCAACCCCAGGGCCAGGGACAGCGTGCCGCTGGTGAGCGCGTTGAGGTCCTCGGCGATACGCTGATCCGGGTTGTCGACGGTCTGCTGTTGCTCGGTATGGTAATAGGCGTGGTGGTGCAGCCATTTATCCATATATTGCCGGGTCATCCAGCGCCGCCAATACATTTGCAGCCCCTGGGTGAGGTAAATTTTATAGATGGAAATCAGGATAAATATCAGCGCCAGCCAGGTGAACCTGACAAGCTGGCTTTTGAACACCGCAAAATTTTTGTTTTGCAACGCATCATAAAATACCCGGTTCCATTCATTGAACAGTACGCTGATATACACCGTGGACAATGAGAGGATAACGATAACCGCCAGCATACCCCAGGCTCGCCATTTTTCCTCAGAACGCCAAAACGGCTTTATCAACTGCCAGATGTCATGCCAGCGCGCGGCTTTTATGGGTATTGCTTTCATAGTTAACGTATAGTTTTCTTTTGATTAAAAAAGAATAATACGGCATATGACGCCGGTTCTCATAAAAATAATGAGCCTCAGTAGTAATTAAAGGTGTAACAACTCCTGTCGCGGCGGCGGACGGATTTACATAAGCGTGATTTGTAATAAATTAAGCAAACGCGTCTTGCCGCAATGCGGGCCTGGCCCGATGCGGTAACGGTAAAAGGCGGCCGGGGGGCGGCCGACGGCCAGGTTTACCGGCGGGGTGGGGCGCTGACCGGCCGTCAGCGGGTTGTGCGGGGACTTCAGGCGTCAGTACATCACCTTATGGCCGTAGCCGGCCAGGATATCCTTTACGCGTTCCATGATTTCCGTTGACGGGGGTTTTACACCGTCAAGCTTGTACTCTTCGCCCATGGCAATCCATTTATGCTTACCCAACTCGTGGTAGGGCAGCAGCTCGATTTTTTCGATATTCGCCATATCCTTGGTAAATTCGCCCAGCATATGCACGGATTTATCGTCATCCGACCAGCCCGGCACCACCACATAACGCAGCCAGGTCCGCTTGTTGATCTTTTGCAGATAACGGGCAAAATCCAGCGTGCGATGGTTGGAGACTCCCACCAGGTTTTGATGGATATCGTCATTCATCTCTTTGATGTCCAGCATCACCAGATCGGTGACGTCCAGCAGTTCGTCAATCACCGGATCGTAGCGCCGGACATAGCCATTGGTGTCCAGGCAGGTGGTAATGCCTTCGGCATGGCAGGCGCGAAACCAGTCGCGCACGAATTCCGCCTGCAATATGGCCTCGCCGCCCGAGGCGGTGACGCCGCCGCCGGACGCATTCATGAAATGCCGGTAGGTCACCGTTTCCTTCATGATTTCTTCTACCGTGATTTCCTTGCCGGCATGGGTATCCCACGTATCCCGGTTATGGCAGTAGAGACACCGCATCAGGCAGCCCTGGAAAAAAATAATAAAACGAATGCCGGGGCCGTCGACGGTACCACAGGATTCAAACGAATGGATTCGACCAAGTACTGACATTGCGGGGTGTTCTCCATTTAATTAAAAAAGGCCCCACTTACGTGGAGCCTTTATTTTACGCCTTTTCAGACGGTGAGGGAAATTACATTGACGCGGTGAAGGTACGGGTAATGACGTCCTTCTGCTGTTCTTTGGTCAATGAGTTGAAGCGTACCGCATAACCGGACACACGGATGGTCAGGTTAGGGTAATCTTCCGGATGTTCCATGGCCTGCACCAGCATTTCACGGTTCATCACGTTGACGTTCAGATGCTGACCGCCTTCGACGCCGGCTTCATGATGGAAATAACCATCCATCAGGCCCGCCAGGTTGGCCCTGCGCACATCTTCATCTTTACCCAATGCTTTAGGCACGATGGAGAAGGTGTAGGAAATACCGTCTTTCGCGTAGGCAAACGGCAGTTTGGCGACCGAGGTCAGGGAGGCGACGGCGCCTTTCTGGTCACGGCCGTGCATCGGGTTGGCGCCCGGTCCGAACGGCGCGCCTGAACGACGTCCATCAGGAGTGTTACCGGTCTTCTTGCCATATACCACGTTGGAAGTAATGGTCAGAATCGACTGGGTCGGTACCGCGTTACGGTAGGTCGGCAGTTTCTGGATTTTCTTCATGAAACGTTCAACCAGGTCGCAGGCGATATCATCGACGCGTGAGTCATTGTTACCGAACTGCGGGTATTCGCCTTCGATTTCAAAGTCAACGGCCATGCCGTCGGCATCACGAACAGGCTTAACCTTGGCGTACTTGATGGCGGACAGGGAGTCGGCGGCAACGGACAAGCCGGCGATGCCACAGGCCATGGTACGGTATACGTCGCGGTCGTGCAGCGCCATCAGCGCGGCTTCGTAGCTGTATTTGTCATGCATATAGTGGATGACGTTCAGCGCGGTGACATACTGCTTGGCCAGCCAGTCCATGAAGTGGTCCATGCTGCTCAGCACGGTATCATAGTCCAGTACGGCATCCATGATCGGCGCGGTTTTCGGGCCGACCTGGATTTTGGCTTTTTCGTCCATGCCGCCGTTGATTGCGTACAGCACCATTTTAGCCAGGTTGGCGCGGGCGCCGAAGAACTGCATTTGTTTACCGACAACCATCGGGCTGACGCAACAGGCAATGGCGTAATCGTCGTTGTTGAAATCCGGACGCATCAGGTCATCGTTTTCATACTGTACCGAAGAGGTATCGATAGACACCTTGGCGGTGAATTTCTTCCAGCTGATCGGCAGTTTTTCCGACCACAGGATGGTCATGTTCGGTTCCGGCGCCGGTCCCATGGTGTATAGGGTATTCAGGAAACGGAAGCTGGTTTTGGATACCAGGGTACGTCCGTCAACGCCCATGCCGCCCAGGGATTCAGTTGCCCAAATCGGGTCGCCCGAGAACAGTTCATCATATTCAGGCGTACGCAGGAAACGTACCATGCGCAGTTTCATGACCAGATGGTCAATCAATTCCTGTGCCTGTTCTTCAGTGATTTTGCCGGCTTTCAGGTCGCGTTCGATAAAGATATCAAGGAACGTGGAGGTACGACCGAAGGACATGGCGGCGCCGTTCTGGGATTTCACCGCGGCCAGGTAGCCGAAGTAGGTCCACTGCACGGCTTCCTGCGCGGTGGTTGCCGGAACGGAGATGTCGCAACCGTATTTGGCGGCCATTTCCTTGATCTGCGCCAGGGCGCGATGTTGTTCGGCGATTTCTTCACGCAGACGGATGGTCGCTTCCAGATCTTCGCCGTTTTCCATTTTGCTTTGCAAAGAGGTGAACTGGGCGAATTTGTCTTTCATCAGGTAGTCGATGCCGTACAGGGCGATACGACGGTAATCGCCGATGATGCGGCCACGGCCATAGGCATCGGGCAGACCGGTCAGGGCGCCGGTTTTGCGGCATTTCAGGATGTCCGGAGTATAGACATCGAACACGCCCTGGTTATGGGTCTTGCGGTATTCGGTAAAGATTTTCTTGATTTCCGGATCCAGCTCGCGGTCATACGCTTTGCAGGAGCTTTCAACCATCTTGATGCCGCCGAACGGAATCAGACCACGTTTCAACGGCGCGTCGGTTTGCAGGCCGACGACTTTTTCCAGGCCTTTGGCGATATAGCCGGCGTCATGGGAGGTAATGGTGGAGGCAACATCCGTATCAAAATCAACCGGCGCATGGGTGCGGTTTTCGGTCTTGATGCCTTCCATAACCTTGCCCCACAGTTCTGTGGTGGCGGAGGTAGCGCCTGCCAGGAAGGCTTCATTGCCTTCATAGGGGGTATAGTTCTTCTGGATAAAGTCACGAACATTGACTTCATTCTGCCAGTCGCCTTTGCTAAAACCTTCCCAAGCAGTGGCTAATTTTGTGTTCAGATCGGTCATTGTATACCTACCTTCTTTTGTGGATTTCTTAAAACCCGGCTTTACGATGGACGCCAGCAGATTAGTGCTGGTGGCCACCGCGCAGATAAATCATCCAGTACGTCAATCCTACCAGTAAGCCCCCGCCGATAATGTTACCGATGGTGACCGGTATCAGGTTATCGATGATAAAGTTGCTAATGGTCAGATGTGAAAACTGTTCAGGTGCCATCCCAACGGCCTGCCAGAATTCCGGCGCTGCGAAATCCTTGATAACAATGCCCAGCGGGATCATAAACATATTGGCGATGCTATGCTCAAAACCGCTGGCAACGAACATCGCGACCGGAAAAATCATGGCGAACATTTTATCCGTCAGGCTGCGGCCGGAATAACTCATCCACACCGCCAGGCAGACCATCAGGTTAGCCAGAATGCCCAGACACACCGCTTCAATAAACGTATGGTGCATTTTATGATCGGCGGTCTGCAGCACATTGAGGCCCCAGGCGCCGTTTGCCACCATATGCTCACCGGAAAACCAGATCAGGGCGACAAAAAACAACGCGCCGAACAGGTTGCCGATATAGACGTTAATCCAGTTACGAACCAACTGACCCCAGGTAATGCGTCCGCTGGCTTTCGCCACCATGATAAGCACCGTCGAGGTGAACAGGTCGGCGCCGCACACCACCACCAGCATCAGCCCCAGCGAAAAACAAATCCCACCGATAAGTTTGGATATGCCGTAAGGCATGGTGCCGGCACCGGTGGTTGCTGTGATATAGAATGCGAAAGCGATGGAAATAAAAACGCCGGCGGTAATGGCCAGAAAAAACGTTTTTGACGGTTGCTTGGTTGCTTTATAGACACCGGCCTCTTCAGCAACTTTCGCCATGGCATCGGGTAGTTTCAGGTCAAAAGGGTTGTCAGACTTCACACAAACTCTCTCGTTGGATTAATTAACGACCTAATTCTAACAAACGAGTATAGAGCAAAAATTGATGTAGATCATAATGGCCCAAACTTAATCCCGCTTGACAGGCAACGAAGACAGCGTGTTTTAATGTATGTTATTGAAAAATATCTGGAAAATATATTTTAATTATTACGTAAATATTTGAAGACCACATTTTTTGTGCATTTTGGCGCGTTATGCAATAGGGATTAATGTGGTTAATTTGTTTCATCTACGGTGAATATTCCGCGGTAATTTACCTTTATGAAACACTAGCGCTTAATAGGAAACGTCGGCAGTCTTGAAAAGTCCTGCGCCGTTTCCTTTTTTTCATTTGTTTATTATACGCGCAAACCACAAAATTAGCAGGGTTATCTCCGCCCCGGCCGTAGCGCGGGCCGGGGTCAGGCGCGCCGCCGCCGGATAGTTATGCCCGGGACCAATAACGGCGTTTGGCCGCCTGCAATTTTTCATAGGCGGCGAGCAGCGCGCGATGGGCGGGAAGACTATGCAAATCGTTATCGATATCGAATAATCCGTAAAAGCAGTTTTCTCCCGATAACGCCGCCTGTGCGCTTTCAAGGGCGGCCTGGCCGTACATATGGGCAAAGGCGGTAAAATACTGCTCCGGCTCGCGATCCGGTTCCTGGGTCAGCAACAGCAGGTTATGCAGGCAGCGATAATAATTCTCGCGCTCCGGGGTAAAAACCGACGCGTTGAAGTCCCGGGTCCATTCGGTCCACATCAACGCCTGTTCCAGGTCGCCGCCCGCCAGCGCCAGCATGACCTTCAGCTCGCCCACCCGCAGGGTAAACCAGCCGTTGTCCCTGCCGGTCGCCAGCCCCAGCAGTTCCCTGACGCGGGTGAAATCGTCCAGTCCTTCGTCGTCCAGCCGCTCTATCAGGGCCAGATAGCGCTGCTTTGGCCAGCGGCTGCCGGGCAGGCTTATCAGCGTCTCGCGCAGATGGGCGGCCATGGTGTTATTGGCCAGCAGCAAATCTTCCACCGGATAGATATCCGACATGCCGGGCACCAGGATACGGCAGGCATAAACGTCCAGATGCTCATAATCGGCAATGTAGACTTCCGCGCGCAGGTGCCGGAAGATGCCCATCAGGGTGGTGAATTCGTCGCCGGTGTTGCCGCTGAAGTCCCAATCGGCAAAGTCGTAATCGGCATCCTGTTTAAACAGATCCCAGGAAATCAGGCCGCTGGAATCGATAAAATGGGTTTCCAGATTGGTTTGCTCCGCCACTTCCTCATCGTCAAAGGTCGGCGGCGTGAACACATCCAGATCCTTCAGGCTGCGGCCCTGCAATAATTCGGTTACCGTGCGCTCCAGCGCCACGCCGAAATCCGGATGCGCGCCAAAAGAGGCAAAACAGGTGCCGTTGGCGGGGTTAAACAGCACCACGCAAATCACCGGATACAGTCCGCCCAGCGACGCGTCATAGGCAAAAATCGGGAAACCTTCCTCTTCCAGACGGGCGATGGCTTCGACCACGCCGGGATAACGGGCCATAACCGCCGGCGGAATAGCCGGCAGGCTTATGGATTCGGCGATGATCCGGTTCTTGATATGCCGCTCGAACACCTCCGATAACGCCTGGACCCGGGCTTCATTGGCGGTGTTGCCCGCGGACATGCCGTTGGATACATAGAGATTGCCGATAATATTCATCGGGATATACACCGTCTGCCGGTCGGACTGGCGTTCAAACGGCAGGGCGCAGATGCCGCGCGCGGCATTGCCCGATTGCAGATCCACCAGCGCGGCCGCGGTCAGTTCCCGCTGCGGATCGTAAAATGCCCGCAGGCCCTCGTCGAGCATGCCAGACGGCAAGCCGCCGTCGGCGGGCGGCGCGAACCACTTCTCGTTGGGATAGTGGACGAAATCGCCCTTGGCGATGCTGGCGCCGAGATAAAAATCGGCAAAAAAATAGTTGGTGGATAAACGCTCGAAATATTCGCCCAGCGCCGAGGCCAGCGCGGCTTTTTTGCTGGCCCCCTTGCCGTTGGTAAAACACAGCGGACAGTCGCGATCGCGAATATGCACCGACCATACATGCGGTACGGGGTTTAGCCAGGACGCCTCTTCAATATTAAATCCCAGCGCGCCGAGCTGCTGGTAGAAGCGGGCGATGGAGTCTTCCAGCGCGGCGTCTTTGCCGGGTATAAATGTTTGTGACATGCAGGTTCTCTTTTTATTGTCTTGAAAGACGCATAATACGGTGTTTTCTTGCGCGCCTCCACGTATTCCCCCGATCGTGCGGCGGGCGGCGGCCCGTTTTGTCCGTCCGCTCGCCACCCGGCCGGGCGCGGCGATAGGGATCGAAATTGCGCGGGATAAGCAATAACCGTTGCGACGCCCCGATGCGAGTGATAAAAACGTTAGAATGGGTAAAGACGAATTTTTTGGCCAACGTGGTGGATGGAAATGAATCAGGTGTTTAATTTTAGCGCCGGTCCGGCGATGATACCGGTGGAAGTATTACGGCGCGCGGAGCAGGAACTATGCAACTGGCACGGTCTGGGTACGTCGGTGATGGAAATCAGCCATCGCAGTAAAGAATTTATCGAGGTAGCCAAGGAATCCGAACAGGATTTGCGCGAGCTGCTGAGTATTCCGGACAATTATAAGGTGCTGTTCTGCCATGGCGGCGCGCGGGCGCAGTTTGCCGCCGTGCCGCTCAATCTGTTGGGCGCCGGCGCAAGCGCCGACTATATCGACGGCGGCTATTGGGCGCACAGCGCCATCAGCGAAGCACAGAAATATTGCGACCCGAAGGTTATCGACGTCAAGACCAGGCTGGACGGCCTGCGCGCGCTTAAGCCCATGGGCGAATGGAACCTGTCCGCCGACAGCGCCTATGTGCACTACTGCCCGAACGAAACCATCGACGGCCTGGCTATCGATGAGTTGCCGGATTTCGGCGATAGGGTGGTGGTGGCCGACTACTCCTCCACGATTCTCTCCCGACCGCTGGACGTCAGCCGTTTTGGCGTGATCTATGCCGGGGCGCAGAAGAATATCGGTCCGGCCGGCCTGACGCTGGTGATTGTGCGTGACGACCTGCTGGGCAGGGCGCGGCGCGAGCTGCCATCGGTGCTGGATTATAAGGTACTGGCGGAAAACGACTCCATGTTCAATACGCCGCCCACCTTCGCCTGGTATCTGTCCGGCCTGGTGTTCAAGTGGCTCAAGGCGCAGGGCGGACTGATTGAAATGGACAAGCGCAACCAGGCCAAGGCGGACACATTGTACCATTACATCGACCAAAGCGATTTCTACCGCAACGATGTCGCCCCGGCCAACCGTTCGCGCATGAACGTGCCTTTTTTACTGGCGGACGCGGCGTTGGACAAACTGTTCCTTGACGAGTCCGTCGCGGCGGGGCTGCATGCGCTCAAGGGCCACCGCGTGGTGGGCGGAATGCGCGCCTCCCTGTATAATGCCATGCCCCTGGCGGGCGTTGAGGCGCTGGTGTCCTTTATGGACGGATTCGCCCGGCGTCACGGCTGATTGCGCCCCTTTGCGGGTACGGCAAGCCTTGCCGTTACCTGTACTTGCCGTTACCGGTAATCGTTTGCCAGTGGCCCCGGCGTTAAGCCGGGGTCGCTGTTTGTTATCGTTTGGTTTTATTTGCTGGAGAACAAGCTGCACATGCAGGAATCCCTGACCCTACAACCGGTGGCGCATATACACGGCACCGTTAATCTTCCCGGCTCGAAGAGCGTCTCGAACCGGGCGCTGCTGCTGGCGGCGCTGGCCGAGGGCACCACCCGGCTGACCAACCTGCTCGACAGCGACGATGTGCGCCATATGCTCGACGCCCTGGGCGCGCTCGGGGTTCCCTGCCGGCTCAGCGCCGACCGCCGGACCTGCGAGATCGACGGACAGGGGGGTGCCCTTACCGCGCCGGCGCCGCTTACGCTATTCCTCGGCAACGCCGGTACCGCCATGCGGCCCCTGGCCGCCGTGCTGTGCCTGGGGCGGCATGACATTACCCTGACCGGCGAGCCGCGCATGAAAGAGCGGCCTATCGGCCATCTGGTGGATGCCCTGCGCCAGGGCGGGGCGGAAGTGGACTACCTGGAACAGGAAAATTACCCGCCGCTGCGCCTGCGCGGCGGCTTTCGCGGCGGCGATATTGCCGTTGACGGCAGCGTGTCCAGCCAGTTTCTCACCGCCCTGCTGATGGCGGCGCCGCTGGCCGCCGGGGATACCGTCATTCGTATTAAGGGCGAGCTGGTTTCCAGGCCGTATATTGATATTACCCTGGCGCTGATGGCCACCTTCGGCGTGCGGGTGCGCCATGACGATTACCGGGTGTTTTACCTGCGGGGAGGGCAGGGTTACCGGTCGCCGGGCGGCTACCTGGTGGAGGGCGACGCCTCTTCCGCCTCGTATTTCCTGGCGGCGGCGGCCATTCGCGGCGGCACGGTGCGGGTTACCGGCATCGGTAAAAACAGCGTGCAGGGCGACATCCGCTTTGCCGACGTCCTGGAGCGCATGGGCGCCACCATCCGCTGGGGCGATGATTTTATCGAATGCAGCCGGGGCGAACTGCGCGCCATCGATATGGATATGAACCATATCCCCGACGCCGCCATGACCATCGCCACCACCGCGCTGTTCGCCGGCGGCGGCACCACCACCCTGCGCAACATCCATAACTGGCGCGTCAAGGAAACCGACCGGCTGGCGGCCATGGCCGCCGAGCTGCGCAAAGTGGGCGCCGAGGTGGTGGAAGGCGAGGACTTTATCGCCATTACGCCGCCCGCCGCGCTGAAATCCGCCGCCATCGGCACCTATAACGATCACCGCATGGCGATGTGCTTTTCCCTGGTGGCGCTGTCGGATACGCCGGTGACCATCCTCGATCCGGCGTGCACCAATAAAACCTTCCCGGACTATTTCCGGCAGCTGGCCGCCATCAGCACCCTGGCATAATCCGTTTCCCCGCCCATTCACCGGCGGTCTGGCGCCGGTGAATGAAACCGCTCCGGAGATGTCTTAATTTTATGTTCCTGACGCCGAAGGGTAACCTTTGTTCCCTATGTTGCGTATAATGCATCACAGAATTTTGATTATTATGGAACCAGAATCATACCGCTAAGAGGAGAAAACAATGACGGCAGTAGTCCCGGTGATTACCATCGACGGACCGAGCGGTGCGGGGAAAGGCACGCTGTGTAAAGCATTGGCGGAAGCATTAGGGTGGCATCTGCTGGATTCAGGGGCCATTTATCGCGTTCTGGCGCTGGCGGCGTTGCACCATCAGGTCGATATCAACGCGGAGGAAGCGCTGGTGCCGCTGGCGGCGCATCTGGACGTGCGTTTTAAGGTACAGGCGGGCGAACTGGAAATTATCCTCGAGGGCGAGGATGTCAGCGGTGAAATCCGCAATGAGAATGTGGGCAACACCGCGTCCAAGATTGCCGCGTTTCCCCGGGTGCGCGAGGCGCTGTTGCGCCGGCAACGGGCATTTCGCGAGGCGCCCGGCCTGATTGCCGACGGCCGTGATATGGGCACCGTGGTGTTTGCGGAAGCGCCGGTGAAGATTTTTCTCGACGCGTCCTCGGAAGAAAGAGCGCACCGCCGCATGCGGCAGTTGCAGGAAAAGGGCTTTAGTGTTAACTTTGAACGCCTTTTATCCGAGATAAAGGAAAGGGACGAACGCGACAGGAACCGCCCGGTGGCGCCGCTGGTTCCGGCATCAGATGCTCTGGTACTGGATTCCACCCGCATGACTATCGATGAAGTGATAGCTCAGGCGTTGGCGCACTCACGGCGAATACTGGCGCTGCCGTAGCCTTGGAAACAATTACCCCGTTGCAGGGACTGGCAATGGGGCGTGTAAAACAACCCCATCGAGCAGGATGCCGGATGGACGTTAATCAAAAACACCTGAAGATTATCAAATATGACAGAATCTTTTGCTCAACTCTTTGAAGAATCCCTGAAAGAAATCGAAACCCGTCCCGGTTCGATCGTGCGTGGTACCGTTGTTTCCATTGATAAAGACGTAGTGCTGGTTGACGCCGGTCTGAAATCTGAATCCGCCATTCCTATCGAGCAGTTTAAAAATGCCCAGGGCGAGCTGGAAATCAAGGTTGGCGATCAGGTCGACGTCGCGCTTGACGCGGTGGAAGACGGTTTCGGTGAGACCCTGCTGTCTCGCGAAAAAGCCAAGCGCCATGAATCCTGGGTAATGCTGGAAAAAGCCTACGAAGAAGCCGCGACCGTTACCGGCATCATCAACGGCAAAGTGAAGGGCGGTTTCACCGTCGAACTGAACGGCATTCGTGCGTTCCTGCCGGGTTCGCTGGTTGACGTGCGTCCGGTACGCGAT
>NZ_DASWOM010000104.1:0-5220 GCF_036398755.1 Acerihabitans sp.
CAAGCCGGACTTTCGCCGCTCCCGGCGGCTCATCCAGCCGTGACGCGCGCTGCCGGCGCACTCTATGCCGGCACAACGTCAACACCATCGTCTGTGAGTAAAACAGGGGGTTGATGCCCTGCGATATGCACTTACCGGGAATCATTTCAGCATTGATTTTGGGGCGTTGGCAACAGCTCTGAATGTTCAATGCTTAGCAGCATCTCAATACCGCATACCCACATTTTAACCCATAGCGACAACGACAGTATTAACGACAACATCAGCTTCAACGACAGCGTCAACATCAACATCAACATCAACTTCAACTTCAACTTCAACTTCAACTTCAACTTCAACTTCAACTTCAACTTCAACTTCAACTTCAACTTCAACTTCAACTTCAACGACAGCAACAGCGACGCTGAAGCCCTATATATCACATCGCTGACCGCGACATAGGTACCGGCATAAAGCGCGCTGACGGCGCCTGTGGCCCCGGCATGAGCCGCCGGGAGCGGCGAAAGGCCCGGTAGCGCCGGGAGCGCTGACCGGGCCGGTGCATTACGGGGGCATGGGCGGCGGAAGGCATCGCGCAGCGACGCGCGACCTGCCGGGCGCGGGGAAGTCAAGAAGGGGCTCGCGTGAGCCCCTTCTTGTCGCTTGCCGGCACCCGGCAATCCATATAAATACCGAACGCACGGCAAGCGAAACCTGCACTACGGCAACATAAACTTCAGCCAAGCCGCCCGCGAAACCCGCACCACGGCGACATAAACTTCAGCCAAGCTGCCAGCGAAACCCGCACCACGGCAACATAAACTTCAGCCAAGCCGCCAGCGAAACCCGCACCACGGCAACATAAACTTCAGCCAAGCCGCCGGCGAAACCTATCCCACGGCAACCTACACCCCCACCAAGCCGCCCCATCGGCAGGGCATGCCGGCTAACGCCGATAACTTATCGCCGATGGCGTATTTATCCTGTTGTGCGCTAAAGGGACCGCGCCGCCGTCCGCCGCGGCCGGCTCGCATATAAATAGCACAGCATGGCGCTGATGGTGCAAAACGCCATCGACAATACCATCGGCCAGGCGCTGGTGAAGGTCGCCAGCGACAATAACGCCCCTATCACCGCGCCCACGCCGAACCTCAGGGTACCGGCCAGCGACGAGGCGGTACCGGCCATATGCGGAAAATCATCCAGGATCACCGCCATGCCGTTGGAGGTCACCATCGCCACGCAGCCGACGAACACCGCCACGCCGATGACCAGCGGCCAGAAGCCCAGGTTCATACCACAGACAATCAGCAGCCAGATGCCCATCAGCAACTGGATAAACAGCCCGAAACGGAACATCTTCTGCGCCCCGAAATGCCGCACGCTACGGCTGTTGATAAGCGTCATGATAAACAGGAACAACACGTTCAGGGCAAAGTAATAGCCAAAATTCTGCGGCGACACGCCGTTAAGATTAATATAAACAAACGGCCCGGCGCTCAGGAACGAAAACATCCCGGCAAAGGAAAACCCGCTGGCCAGCATATAGCTGAACACCCGCTTATGGCGAAACAACGCGCCGAAGTTGCCGATGGTGGTGCGCAGGTTGAATTTTTGCCGCCGCTCCCTGGGCAGGCTTTCCCGGATATACAGCATCACCAGCACGGTGGCCACCAGCGCCGTCAGGCTCATAATCCAGAAGATGGCGTGCCAGTTGAACACCACCAGCAGCGCGCCGCCGATGATCGGCGCCAGCAGCGGCGCCACCGTCATCACCAGCACCACAAACGACATCATGCGCGAAAAGTCATCCTTGGTGAACATATCGCGCATCAACGCATTGATCACCACGCTCGCGGCGGCGGCGGACAGGCCGTGCAAAAAACGCATGTTGATCAGTTGGTCAACCGATTGCGACAAGGCGCAGGCCGCGGCGGTCACGGCAAAAAAGAAGGTGCCGAACAGAATGACCGGCTTACGCCCCAGGCTGTCGGCCAGCGGCCCGTAAAACAGCTGGCCGACGGAAAACCCCAGCACATAGGCGCTCAGGGTCATCTGCACGCTCCCCGCGCTGACGCCGAACTCCGTGGCGATAAGCGGCATGGCCGGCAAATACATATCGATGGCCAAAGGCATCAGCATCGACAATAAACCCAGTATAATAATCAAACCGATATGGGATTTCCGCTCTGCTTGCACGTTGTACAACTCCTCGTTCATTCCTTCATCAATCCTTCACCGGCCTGGCGCAGCCGTCCGCAGGCCTTGTCACGGACGTACCGGCGCGCCTATGCCGGCAATTTCATCCGCGGTCAGCGCGCGGTATTGGCCCGGTTCCAGGCTCGCATCCAGCACAATGGCGCCGACGCGCTCGCGATGCAGCGCCACCACATGGTTGCCCACCGCGGCGAACATTCTTTTCACCTGATGGTAGCGCCCCTCGCTGATGGTCAGCCGCACCTCGCGCTCGGCCAGTTGCTCAAGCTTCGCGGGCCGGGTCGGCAGTTTTTCGCCGTTGAGCATCACCCCCTCGGTAAACAGCCGCGCCGTATCCCCGTCCAGCGGATCCTCAAGCGTCGCCCGATAGGTTTTTTCGCAGTGGTGTTTAGGCGAGGTGATCCAGTGGGACCACTGGCCGTCGTCGGTCATCAGCACCAGGCCGGTGGTGTCGATATCCAGCCGGCCGGCGGCATGCAGCTTGTCCGGCACCGGTTCATCCATAAAATAGAGCACGGTGGGATGATCCGGATCGTCGGTGGAGCACACGTAACCCTGGGGTTTGTGCAGCATAAAATAACGCGGGGCAAGTATCTGGTGCAGCACCTGATCATCAAAGCGCACTTCATGTTGCGCCAACAGCTGGAACGCCCCCTGTTTCACCATGTCACCGTCGACGGTCACCCGCTTGGCGCGCAGTTCCCGTTGCACCAGCGCCCGGCTGATACCTAACTGTTGAGATAAAAATTTGTCCAGTCGCATTAACGTCGTTTTGCCTGTAATCTTGGAAAGCGCCCGGCACGATACCTATTGGCCCACATTCAGCGCGCGGATGGCCCGGTGCCGGTATCGTGCGGGAAAGACGGCGGATGCCGTATGTGCTTATAATGTGAAACCACAGTATAACGATGCTTGCCTGCCGAGCATAGCCGACAACGAGATTCATTTAGCGATGCCCTTCACCCTACGTCCTTATCAGCGCGACGCGGTCGACGCGGCGGTGGATTATTTTCGCCGCCACGGCGAACCGGCGGTTATCGTGCTGCCCACCGGCGCCGGCAAAAGCCTGGTGATAGCCGAACTGGCGCGCCTGGCGCGCGGGCGGGTACTGGTGCTGGCGCACGTCAAGGAACTGGTGGCGCAAAACCATGAAAAATTCCAGGCGCTGGGCTTGCCGGCGGATATCTTCGCCGCCGGACTGCAACAACGTGACAGCCGGGGTAAAGTGGTGTTCGGCAGCGTACAGTCGGTAGCCCGCAACCTGGATCGGTTCGATGAGGCCTTCTCGCTGCTGATTATCGATGAATGCCACCGGCTGGGCGATGACGACGATAGCCAATACCAGCAGGTTATCCGCCATCTGCGCCTCGCGCGGCCTGAGCTGCGCATCCTGGGCCTGACCGCCACCCCGTTCCGTCTCGGCAAGGGATGGATTTACCAATACCACCATCATGGCATGGTGCGTGGCGACGAACGCTGTTTTTTCCGCGAATGCGTCTATGAGCTGCCGCTGCACTATATGATCAAGCACGGCTTCCTGGTGCCGCCGGAGCGCCTGGACATGCCGGTGCTGCATTACGACTTCAGCCGCCTGTCGCCCAATATCAACGGCTACTACGCCGAGTCGGAGCTGAATATCGAGGTGCGGCGGCAAAACCGCATCACGCCCCTTATTATCGGCCAGATACGGGATTACGCGGCGGATAAGCGCGGCGTAATGATTTTTGCCGCAACCGTCGAGCACGCCCGTGAAATCCTCGGCCTGCTGCCGCCCGCTGAGGCGGCGCTTATCAGCGCCGAGACGCCGCAGGCGGAACGCGACCGGCTGATCGCCGCCTTCCGGGCGCAGACGCTGCGTTATGTGGTTAACGTGGCGGTGCTGACCACCGGTTTTGACGCCCCCCATGTGGATATGATAGCCATCCTGCGCCCCACCGAATCGGTCGGCCTGTATCAGCAAATTGTCGGACGCGGCCTGAGGCTTTATCCCGGCAAGACACAATGCCTGATCCTTGATTACGCCGGCAACGGCCACGATGTGTTCTCCCCCGAGGTCGGCCAGGCCAAACCCGCGGGATCCGGCACGCCGGTCCAGGTTTTCTGCCCGCTCTGCGGCTTCGCCAATATGTTCTGGGGCAAAACCACGGCGGACGGCGAGGTGATTGAACACTACGGCCGCCGCTGCCAGGGTTTCGAGGAGCAGGAGGACGGGCAACGCCGGCAATGTGATTTTCGCTTCCGCTTCAAGATATGTCCTGACTGCGGCGCCGAAAACGATATCGCCGCCCGGCGCTGCCACCAGTGCGATGCCCTGCTGGTGGATCCCGATGATATGCTCAAGGCGGCGCTGCGGCTCAAGGACGCGCTGGTGCTGCGCTGCAGCGGCATGACGCTTGACGGCGGCGGCGACGCCAAAGGCGAATGGCTGCGCATCACCTACCACGATGAGGACGGCGCCGAGGTGAGCGAACGTTTTCGGCTGCAGACCCCGCCCCAGCGGCGGGTGTTCGAGCACCGCTTCCTGCGCCCGCACCAACGGGCGCCGGGGGTGGCTTTTTCCTGGCAAACCGCCGGCGATATCCAGCGGGCGGCGGACCGGCTGCGCGCGCCGGATTTTGTCGTCGCGCGCCGCCAGGGCGCTTTCTGGCAGGTTCGGGAAAAGATTTTCGATTACCAGGGACGGTACCGCCTGGCCCATGAATTGCGCGGCTGACCGGGTTTTAATTGCCCCGCCGGGGTATTTCCGGTAGAATTCCGCCCGCTTTACTTCAAAGCACGTCTATCCAACCTGCTGCTGGGTCGCCTGTAGCGGGGTTACTTTTTAAGTATCGAGAAAATAATGTTAATTATCAATGCAGAAGTGCGTAAAGATCAGGGTAAGGGTGCGAGCCGCCGCCTGCGTCTAGCGAATAAGTTTCCTGCCATCGTTTATGGTGGCACTGAAGCGCCGATCTCTATCGAGATGGACCACGAAATCGTGCTGAACACCCAGACTAAACCGGGTTTCTACAGCGACGAATTATC
>NZ_DASWOM010000105.1:0-6901 GCF_036398755.1 Acerihabitans sp.
GGCAAAGGCAATGTCGTCAGAAGAATGTTCGCCGATATCGAAGCCGATATCTATGTCATGGTCGACGGTGACGCCACCTACGATGCCGCCAGTTGCCCATTACTTATCAATAAGTTAATGGATGAACATCTTGATATGGTGGTCGGCGCGCGCCAGCATTCTGAAAAAGAGGCCTATCGTCCCGGCCATACCTTGGGCAACAAGGTCCTGACGGGCTGTGTGCAAACCATTTTCGGCGGTGATTTTACCGATATGCTCTCCGGATACCGGGTTTTTTCCAGGCGTTACGTGAAATCCTTCCCGGCCATGGCGAAGGGTTTTGAAATAGAGACCGAATTAACCGTGCACGCCCTGGAGCTGCGCGTTCCTTACGCTGAAGTGGTTACGCCGTACGACTCGCGGATGGATGGTTCCTCAAGCAAGCTAAGTACCTATAAAGATGGCATGCGCATCCTGAAAACCATTATAAAACTCTATTCGGTTGAACGGCCTTTCTTCTTTTACGGTATTTTGGCATTACTGTTAGCCATCAGCGGCGTGGTTTTCGCCATACCTTTATTTCATGATTATTTTGAAACCGGCCTGGTGCCAAGATTTCCCACGGCCATACTCTCCACCGGGCTAATGATTTTAGCCGCCATTTCATTTATCACCGGTATTTTATTGGAAAATGTGACGCTTGGGCATCGTGAAATGAAGATGTTGGCTTACCTTTCCATTAAAGGAAATTAAGAGTAGCCACCGCCGTAATCCCTATAAAACAGGCCGGACTTGGGTTCGGCCTTATCGTCTCTTGCTAATATTCACTGATAATTAGCTTGCTTAACAATTAACAAAAAACGTTGTTATCCTTGAACGCGCAAGACAGGACGCCGCACGTTCGGCACGGCCGGGTTGCGCCATCGGCGGTCGTTCCGTTTGATTTCAGTTAAGTCACAGTCTGGCGGCTCAAGCGCCGTCAATGATAAACTAGACAATACCTTATCCACTGCAAAAACGATTTCAATCCGGATTTTCCCTATTTTTCTTCTTGTCGCGCGTTGCTGTTACGCACGCGAGTTGGCTGTTTTGCAAGCACATTTGGGCTTCATTTCAGCATGTTCTTATATCCCGTCATTGATTAACTGATACATTAATGATGCTTTGTCTATTACTAACCTAATTATGTTGTGTATGATACAATTATTCGCCGTGCGGCAGAGGGCGACATCGGCCGGCGGATCAGTAAATGGTGTGAAAATCAAGGACGATGGGATGAGATTCCTTAATGCACATCAGCGTTAGTATTACTTAGCAATGTTAATATTTGCACAGGACAGTTCGCCGCCGTGGCGTTGGGTTTAGCTGGACGAGCCGGCTTGTGCACCAGACGGGTCCTGGCAGTACAATCTATTTTTGATGCAATCTTCCAGCAACAAGAAATAATGGATTCATTTTAAATGAAAATTTTAGTTACCGGCGGTGCCGGTTTTATTGGTTCCGCCGTTGTGCGGCACATCATCAGGGATACGCGGGATCAGGTTTTAGTGGTCGATTGTTTGACCTATGCGGGTAATCTTGAGTCCCTGGCCGAGGTCAATGGCGATCCCCGCTACGCGTTTGAGCGGGTCGATATTTGCGACCGCGCGGAGCTGGATCGGGTTTTTGCCCGGCACCAGCCTGACGCGGTCATGCATCTGGCCGCTGAAAGCCATGTCGACCGATCCATCGACGGTCCCGCGGCCTTTATGGAAACCAACATCATCGGCACCTATACCCTGCTGGAGGCGGCCCGGCATTACTGGCTGAGTCTGCCGGAAGCCGGGCGGGACGCGTTTCGTTTCCATCATATTTCAACCGATGAAGTGTATGGCGATTTGCATAATGCCGAGGATTTGTTTACCGAAACCACGCCTTATGCCCCGAGCAGCCCTTATTCAGCGTCGAAAGCGTCCAGCGATCATCTGGTGCGGGCATGGCACCGGACCTATGGGTTGCCGACCCTGGTGACCAACTGCTCCAATAATTATGGTCCCTATCATTTTCCTGAAAAGCTTATTCCCCTGGTGATCCTTAACGCCCTTGCCGGCAAGCCGTTACCGGTTTATGGCAACGGCGCGCAAATACGCGACTGGCTGTATGTGGAAGATCATGCCAGGGCCTTATATAAGGTGGTGACAACCGGCGGGGTGGGTGAAACCTACAATATCGGCGGCCACAACGAGCGCAGGAATATTGACGTGGTGCGGACCATTTGCCGTTTGCTCGATGAGATGGTGCCGGGCAAACCCACG
Organism: Acerihabitans sp.; assembly: GCF_036398755.1. NCBI lineage: Bacteria > Pseudomonadati > Pseudomonadota > Gammaproteobacteria > Enterobacterales > Pectobacteriaceae > Acerihabitans > Acerihabitans sp. The sequence goes on from NZ_DASWOM010000105.1 coordinate 2,274, forward strand.
GGACTGGCGCACTACGAAGATTTAATTACCTACGTCACCGACCGGCCTGGTCACGATCTGCGTTATGCCATCGACGGCGCCAAGATCAAGCGGGAGTTAGGCTGGCAACCGCTTGAGACCTTTGAAAGCGGCATTCGAAAAACCGTGGAATGGTATCTGAAGAACCGGACCTGGTGGCAGCGGGTTCAGGACGGATCCTACTCCGGCGAGCGTCTTGGCTTAAATTAAACGTTAGGAATCAGTGCATCTTATGAAAGGTATAGTTTTGGCCGGCGGTACGGGCACGCGTCTGTATCCGATAACCCGTGGGGTTTCCAAGCAGTTATTGCCCCTCTATGATAAGCCCATGATTTATTACCCGATCTCGGTATTAATGCTCGCCGGGATCCGCGATATCCTGATTATTTCAACGCCTGAGGATATGCCTTCGTTCCAGCGGTTGCTGGGTGACGGCAGCCGGTTTGGCCTGAATTTTTGCTATGAGATCCAACCGAGCCCTGATGGACTTGCCCAGGCTTTTATCATCGGCGAAAAATTTATCAATGGCGATCGCTGCGCGCTGGTGCTTGGCGATAACGTCTACTTCGGCCAGAGCTTCGGCGCCAAGCTTGAAACCGTGGCGGCCCGCACCACCGGCGCCACGGTTTTTGGTTATCACGTGGTCGATCCCGAGCGTTTCGGCGTGGTGGAATTTGACGAGCAGTTCCGGGTGTTATCCCTTGAGGAGAAACCGCTTAAGCCGAAATCCGAGTGGGCGGTTACCGGACTGTATTTTTACGATGAGCAGGTGGTGGAGCTGGCGAAGCAGGTAAAACCCTCCGCGCGCGGCGAATTGGAAATCACCACGCTTAACGAAATGTACCTCAAAAAAAATCAATTAAACGTCGAGCTATTAGGTCGTGGTTTTGCCTGGCTGGACACCGGTACTCATGAAAGCCTGATTGAGGCGTCGGTATTTATCCATACCATCGAAAAGCGGCAGGGTTTTAAAGTCGCGTGCCTGGAAGAAATTGCCTTTAACAAGGGCTGGTTAAATAAAGAGCAGGTCCTGGAAGAGGCGCGGTTAATGAGTAAAACCGAATATGGCCAATATTTGATCCAGATTGCCGGGGAAAAACGGTCATGAAAGTGCTTGATACCAAAATAGACGGCGTAAAAATCATCGAACCGAAAGTGTTTGGTGATGCGCGCGGCTTTTTTCTGGAAACCTTTGAGAAGCGGCGCTATCAGTCGTTGCTGGATATCGATTTGGATTTTGTCCAGGATAACCATTCGCGCTCGTCAAAAAACGTACTGCGCGGCCTGCATTTCCAGAAGACCAATCCGCAGGGCAAGCTGGTGCGGGTGGTGCGCGGCGAAGTATTCGACGTGGCGGTGGATATCCGCCGCGATTCCGCCACCTACGGCCAATGGGAGGGCGTGCTGCTTTCCGAGGAAAACAAGAAGCAGTTTTGGATCCCGCCCGGACTGGCCCATGGTTTTGTGGTGATCTCCGATATCGCCGATTTTGAATATAAATGTACCGATTATTATAACCCGCAGCACGAAGAGTGCCTGTTGTGGAACGATCCGGCGGTTGGCATTGCCTGGCCGGTAGCGCAGCCCCTGTTATCCGAAAAGGATAAATTGGGCAAGTTATTCAAGGATCTTTAAGCATGAAAGTTTTACTTACCGGGGCTAACGGCCAATTGGGCCGTTGTTTTCAGGATCGGCTTCCCGCCGGCTGGCAGATTATGGCGACCGACACCGACACGCTGGATATTACCGATGCCGCTCGGGTTGACCAAACCGTGGCGGACTTTCAGCCTGACCTTATCGTCAACGCCGCGGCCTATACGGCGGTGGACAAAGCGGAATCCGATGCCGCGCGGGCCGCGCTTATCAATGCCGTCGGGCCGGAAAACCTAGCGCGCGCCGCCCAGCGCGCGCGGGCGCGCTTTGTGCATATTTCAACCGATTATGTCTTTGACGGTACGTCAAGCACGCCTTATGTGGAAACCGACCCGACCCATCCCTTAGGGGTGTATGGCGCCACCAAGCTTGACGGTGAACGTGCCGTGATGCGGGTGTACCCGGAGTCCATTATTATCCGCACCGCCTGGGTATTCAGCGAGTACGGCAGTAATTTCGTCAAGACCATGCTGCGTCTGGCCGCTGAGCGCGATCAACTGAGTATTGTCGACGACCAGCGCGGTTGCCCTACCTATGCGGGTGATATCGCCCAGGCGATTATCACCCTCGCCGGCGAGAAACCGGCCGAAGGTGTTTACCATTTCTGCGGCGATCGCGAAGTCTCATGGAAGGAGTTTACCGATGAGATCCTGGCGTGCGCGGCCCGTCTAAACTTGCTGGCCTCTTTGCCGAGAGTGAAAGGCATCGGTACCGATCAATACCCTACCGCGGCGCAACGCCCGGGGTATTCGACGTTGTCATGCGAAAAAATAGCGCGTTACGGCATCCGTCCGTCGGACTGGGCCGGGGCGCTTGATTCCTGTATGGCAAAAATAGCGTAATAACCACGGCGGCATTTACTGCCGCCGTTTAAAGAGCTTTCAATGAATCCTCATACAGATAAACCCACCACACTTCTTTCCCTGACGGCCACGGCATGGAATAACCGGCAGCTGATTTACCAGATGGTCAAGCGGGATATCATCGGGCGCTACCGGGGTTCCTTTATGGGTATATTCTGGTCGGTGATCAATCCGATATTTATGCTGGCGGTATACACCCTGGTTTTTTCGGTGGTGTTCAAGGCGCGCTGGGGCGCCGGCGCGGTCACGAGTTCCAAAACGGATTTCGCCGTGATCCTGTTCGTCGGATTAATCATGCATACCTTATTTGCCGAGACATTGACCCGCGCGCCCACGCTGGTGCTGGCCAATGTCAATTATGTCAAAAAAGTGATTTTTCCCCTGGAGATCCTGTCGATAGTCTCGCTGGGCGGGGTGCTTTTCCACAGTATGATCAGCATGTTGGTGCTGATTACCGCTTTTTTTGTCTTTAATGGTTATCTGCACTGGACGCTTATTTTTACGCCGCTGGTGATGTTGCCGCTGGTGTTGCTTACCCTGGGCCTGAGCTGGTTCCTGGCGTCGCTGGGCGTGTTCGTGCGGGATGTGGGGCAGACCATTACCATTCTCATGACCATCGCGATGTTCCTTTCGCCGGTGTTTTACCCGATCTCCTCTTTACCCGAGAATATCCGTCCGCTGATCCTGCTGAACCCCTTGACCTTTATTATCGAGCAGGCGCGCGCGGTCCTTATCTGGGGGCAATATCCCGATTTTGCCGGCCTGGCATGGTATTCGCTGGTTGCGCTGGTGATCATGTGGCTGGGATATGCCTGGTTCCAAAAAACGCGTAAGGGATTTGCCGATGTCCTCTGATGATTTGGCGATAAAGATCGATGGCATCAGTAAATGCTATCAGGTGTATGAAAGCCCGGCCCGCCGCCTAAAACAATTTATCGTGCCGCGCCTGGATCATTATTTACACAAACCGCCGCGGGTTTACCATGAAGATTTCTGGGCGCTGCGCGATGTGTCGTTTGAGCTGCCGCGCGGCCAGACCATGGGCATCGTCGGGCGTAACGGCTCAGGCAAATCCACCCTGCTGCAAATCATTGCCGGCACCCTGTCGCCCACCGGCGGCGATGTGCAGGTGAATGGCCGCGTGGCGGCATTGCTTGAGCTGGGCGCCGGCTTTAACAATGATTTCTCCGGGCGGGAAAATGTTTACCTTAACGCGTCGCTTTTGGGGTTAAGCCGCGAGGAAACCAACAATAAGCTTGATGATATTCTCTCGTTCGCCGATATCGGCCGTTTTATCGACTCGCCGGTGCGCTCTTATTCCAGCGGGATGCTGGTGCGCCTGGCCTTTGCGGTGCAGGCCCAGATCGATCCGGAAATCCTGATCGTCGATGAAGCGCTGGCGGTGGGGGATGCCAAGTTCCAGGCAAAATGTTTTGCCCGTTTGAAAAAACTCAAGCAAAGCGGCACGTCGATCCTGTTTGTTTCCCATGCCACTGAACAAATCGTCACTCATTGCGACCGGGCGATGCTGCTGGACGGTGGCGAGATGAAAGAGATCGGCGCGCCGCGCGATATTGTTAATCGTTATCTGGATATTCTGTTCGGTAAGCAAAAGATCCATAACAGCGAACGCCAGCAGATGGTGGACCAGATCGATGAAGCGATTGAAGGCGAGGAAAGCCGCGCGGTACGAGAATCGCAATCGGACGTCGTTGGCCATGGCGGCACCGGTATCGCCGCGCTGCTAAACGGCGCTTATGCCGAGCGGCCGAATTATAACCCCGCGGAATACCGTTGGGGCGATCGGGCGGCGGAGTTTCTGGATTTCAATGTGCAGCAGGCGGGGGAAAATTATCCCGGCAGCCTGGTGCCCCGTGAAGAAATCAGGTTTTCATTCCGGGTGAAATTCCATGCAACCGTCGTGCGGCCGATCTTTGGTTTTGCGGTAAAAACCAAAGAAGGCATAACGATTTACAATACCAATTCGGAATGGCAATCGGTCGAATTAGTCGACGTGGCACAGCCAAACGAGGAAATGATCGTCTCGGTTACCATGCCGGTGATGCTGTTTGAAGGCGACTATTTTATTTCGGT
>NZ_DASWOM010000106.1:0-108717 GCF_036398755.1 Acerihabitans sp.
CGCCGGATTTTATCCACGCCGGTTTGACCATGGCGGGCAATATGCCACCCTCACCCGCTTTCGCATCGGTTCGGGCGAGAATAAGGCTGTCGTGCCAATAATGGCGGCGATCGCCGGCGTTCCCCGTCTGGCGTTCAGCGGCGAGCGGGGCCGCCGGCGATACCGGCCAATGTGTGTGTTTTTTATGCGCCACCGGCGGCAAAACGCGGTTCGACGCATGAGGCGTGATATTCGTTATAAATAGCAAACTTTGCAGCAGCAGATCCGCGCGCGCGCGTTTAAGCGGGTCGCCGGGGTGCTCGGATATATAGCTAATGATTTGACGCTGATATTTTTGATCCGCAACGGTAATGGCGGTTTTATTGTGATAAATACCAATGCAACTTCTGCTGGCAAGGGGACATTGCGGCATAATCAACTCCGGCAGTGGACATTAAAGAACCCTGGGAAATTGATTATAACAGGGGAGAACCTAAATATTGCCTAGCGGGACACTGTAAATGAAGTGATTTCATTATCATAGCCCATAAATAAAAACATAATATTTGTTTAATGAAAGTAGTGTGAAGATAAGTAATTAATAAAGTACATTCCTAAAATGCTCCACGCCGTCATTCGCCTTTTACTGGCATCGGCGCGGCGCATTGATATATGCCGCGCCGATGCCCGCAAATATTGCACCAGGCGGGAGGCGCTAGGCTTTATTCGCCTCGTTTAGGCGCTTGCGGCGATTTTCGCCCTGCCGCTCCAGCATCCAGCCGGGATATTCCGCCGGCAGGGCGCTGACCTTATCCAGACGGGCCAGTTCATCCGGCGACAGGGTGATGGCGGTGGCGGCGATATTGTCTTCCAACTGCTCGATTTTTTTCGCCCCGATGATAACGCTGGTCACCACCTGTTGGTGCAGCAGCCAGGCCAGGGCAATCTGCGCCACCGACACTCCATTGGCATCGCCGATTTCCCGCATGACGTCAATACAGTCATACGCGCGTTCCTTATCAACCGGCGGAAAATCAAAGGTGGTGCGGCGGCTGCCCTCCACTTCGGCGGTGTGGCGGTCGTATTTGCCGCTCAGCAGGCCGCCGGCCAGCGGACTCCAGGTCAGCATGCCGACCTTTTCGCTTTGCAACAGCGGCACCAGTTCCCGTTCGAGATCCCGGCCGGCGATACTGTAGTAGGCCTGTAGCGATTCAAACCGCGCCAGCCCCAGACGCGCGGAAATCCCCAGCGCCTTCATGATCTGCCATGCGCTCCAGTTCGAGACGCCGATATAGCGCACGTGACCGTGCTGGACCAGGTTATCCAGGGCATACAGCGTTTCCTCGATGGGCGTGGCGGGATCGAAGCCATGCACCTGGTACAGGTCGATATGATCGAGCTGCAGGCGCTTCAGGCTGGCCTTGACCCCTTCCATTATATGAAAGCGCGACAGGCCCGAGGAGTTCACGCCCTGGGTGCCGCTGGCGCCGAACACCTTGGTGGCCACCACCACGTCTTCCCGCGCCACCTTCAGGTTTTTCAGGGCTTGGCCGGTAATGGTTTCCGATCGGCCTTCCGAATAGACGTTGGCGGTATCGATAAAATTGATGCCGGCGTCCAATGAGCGGCCGATAAGCCGCTCGGCGTCCGCCTGCTGCAGGTTGCCGATCTGGCCCCACATGCCGCCCTCGCCGCCAAAGGTCATGGTGCCCAGGCAGAGTTCGGAAACAAATAAACCGGTATTGCCAAATGTGCTGTAACGCATAATTCCTCCGAAAAAGAGATGTTTTCCCGACCGCGGCCCGCCGCAAACATGGATATCTTTGTTCGAACGCCGGTGTTTGACAAATGCGGCGCGCATCGGCGGGAAGGGAGTACAGAGGGGATGGATAACAGAGCGTGGGGCCGGTGGCAGCGCACCACACCTTGCCGATCCTGAGTATGACCCTATTAATCTATACCGGATAACGCGGCCAGGCATGCGGGTTTAAGTAACTTTTTGTGTTTTCAGGCCGAGGGCTGTGCCGGCAATGTGATATCGATCCCTATATTTTCCTTATTATTGATTATGCTGAAAATACTTTATATTCAATAGAGTATGTTTACCTGCATATAATTGGCATTAATATTTTAGGAAAAGATCAATGAAAAGAACAACCTCTGGTGTTGCCCTGATCATGCTGGCGCTGCCGTTCGTGCTATCTCATGCCCCCGCGCGGGCGGCCGAAAAAAATGCCCGGATCCCCGCCGGTTACACCCTGGAACAGGTGGTGGTGCTAAGCCGTCACGGCATCCGCGCGCCGCTGGTGAACTATGGCGACGCCCTGGCGGAAGCGACGCCGCAAAAATGGCCGGTATGGCAAACCGGCGGCGGACTGCTCACGCCCAAGGGCGGCGAAGTGGAACGCCATGTCGGCCGGTATTTCCGGCAATGGCTGGCGCATACCGGCCTGATCCCCAATGAGGGCTGCCCGGCGGATCGGCAGGTGTTTATCTATGCCAATAGCCTGCCGCGCACTATCGACACCGCGAAAGCGTTTATCGACGGCGCCTTTCCCACCTGCGGCATTGACGTCGCCCACCAGGCCGCCGTCGGCACCATGGACCCGACGTTTAATCCGATCATCACCGCCGACGTGACCGACAGCTTTAAGCAAAATGCGCTGGCGTCGGTTAACCGGCACGCGGGCGATGGCGGCATCGACGGGCTGAACCAGCGCCTGAGGCCCAATTACCGTCTGCTGGAAACCGTACTGGACTACCGGCAAAGCACGGTCTGCCAGCGGGATCACACCTGCGATCTTGCCGCGCAACCCTCATCGGTGACGCTTACCACCGGTAAGGAACCGGCCATAAACGGCCCGTTGCGCACCGCAACCGGCGCCACCGACGCGTTTATGCTGCAATATTATGAAGGCTTCCCGCTGAAGGATGTGGCCTGGGGCAAGGTGACCACCGATAAACAATGGCGGCAGTTGGAGTCCATTAAAAACCTGTATCACGAAACCCTGTTCGGCTCGCCGGCCATCGCCGCCAACGCGGCCAGGCCCCTGCTGGGCTTTATCGCCGGCGCTCTGGGCGCCCAGCCGGCGGCGGACGCGAATCAACAGGCCGCGCAGCGGGCGAAGCTGACCCTGCTGGCCGGTCATGATTCCAATATTGCCTCGCTTCTGGCGGCGCTGCGCACCGGCGATTATCAACTGCCGGGTCAGTTTGAACGCACCCCCATCAGCGGCGCCGTGGTATTCCAGCGCTGGCACGACGCACGGCAAGATCGCGATCTGATGAAAATAGAGTATGTGTATCCCACCGCCAGGCAAATTCGCAATTCGAGCGCGCTGTCGCTTTCCGCACCGCCGCAACGTGCCACTCTTAGCATTGAGGGATGTCCGGTGGATGCCGGCGGGTTCTGCCCTATGACACAGTTCAAACAGGCGGTGCTCAAGGATTTACAAGGCTGACGCCACCGGACGCGGCGGGAGGCCGTCACTCCGCGCCGCCAGGTGGGCGGCGCGGGGCTTCGATTCTAGGGGGTAAACATGGAAAACGCCAGACGCGCGTCAAGGGCGCCGCTGCTGTATGTTATCCGCAACGAACGCCTCACGCCGCCGCCGTATTTGCTGGCCGGCGAGCGGGTGATCCTGTTTGATGGCGAATGCGTATTATGCCGGCGGCTGGTGCGCTTTCTGATCCGCGCCGATCGGCGGAAAAAAATCCATCTGGCCACGGTACAATCGCCGGCCGGCCAGGATCTCCTGCGCTGGGCCGGTCTGCCCACCGACAACTTCAGTACCATCGCCTATATCGCCAACGGCGAGGTGTCGACCCGCTCGACGGCTTTTTTTGCCGCCCTGGCCGAACTGGGCTGGCCGTGGCGCGCCCTGTTGATACTGCGTTTTTTCCCACGGGTTATCAAAGACGGTATTTATAACGCCGTGGCGCGTCATCGCTATCGCTGGTTCGGCAAACTGCCCACCGGCACCCCGCCGCCCGACGACGGCCAGGGGCGCCGCTATCTGGATCGCGGCAGAGGATGAGGATGCCGCGCTTTCGCCGTCGCCCTGGCTGAAGCCGCGCGCCGTGAACTCATCAAGGTTTACCTGTATTAACACTTTGGCACTTTATTTATGAAGGTAACCTTTGCAGTTTACCTTCATGCCTGCTATTTATTGCTTCATGAATAATTCAATGCTATCCAATGACGCCGATGCCGCGCGCGCCCTGGCCCTGGTCAGGGATTTCCGTGCCCTGGTAGGCCAGCTAAAGCGCCGGCTACGCGAGCAAGCGCGGCCGGATGGGCTGACCCCGTCGCAAAATGCGGTAATCATGCGCCTGGAACGCGACGGTCCCATGACGGTCACCGTTCTGGCGCGGGGCGAAGGCGTGCGTCCACAATCCATGGGCGCCACGGTGGCGGCGCTACAGGCGGCCGGGCTGGTCGGCGCCAAGGCGGACCCGGCCGACGGACGGCAAACCCTGCTGTCGCTGACCGACGCATGCCGGCATCTGATTGCCGACAATCGGGCGGCGCGGGAGGACTGGTTGTTTCAGGCCGTGCAGGCTAAATTCTCGCCGCGGGAACAACAAGAACTGGCTAATGCGGTTGCATTGCTGCAACGCTTAGTCGACGATCCGCGCCAATGAACCGCTCAGGCCTCCCGGCCACGGGAATGTTCCGCTCGTTGCGCAATGTTAACTACCGGATATGGGCCGGCGGCGCGCTGGTGTCCAATATCGGCACCTGGATGCAGCGCACGGCCCAGGACTGGCTGGTGCTGACGACGCTTACCCATAACAACGCCACCGCCGTGGGGGTGGTGATGGCGCTGCAGTTTGGACCGCAGATCCTGCTGCTGCCGCTGACGGGATTTGCCGCCGACTATTTCGACCGGCGCAAACTCCTGATTGCCACCCAGGCGTGCATGGGCCTGCTGGCCCTGGGATTGGGCCTGCTGACCGTCGCCGGACTGGTGCAGTTATGGCAAGTATATGTCTTCGCGTTTTTGCTGGGCTGCGCCGCGGCGTTTGACGCGCCGGCGCGCCAGACATTTGTTGCCGAACTGGTGGCGGAGGCCGACCTGTCCAATGCGGTGGCGCTGAACTCCACCTCTTTTAACGCGGCGCGGATGATCGGTCCCGCCATCGCCGGGGTACTGATAGCCGTGGTGGGGTCCGGCTGGCTGTTCCTGATCAATGCCGCCTCATTTGTCGCCGTGCTGGGCTCGCTACATTACCTGCGCCCCACCGAACCCCCTATACGCGCGCGGGCGTTGCGCACGTCGGGAAGCTTCGTCGAGGGATTTCGGTATGTCTGGCGCCGGCCGGCGCTCAAGACCATCTTGCTGATGATTTTTTTGATCGGCACCTTTGGGCTTAATTTCCCGATATTCATCGCCACCATGTCGGTCGGCGTGTTCCATACCGGCGCCGGCCAGTACGGATTGTTAACCTCCATCATGGCGTTCGGCTCGGTTATCGGCGCGCTGCTGGCCGCCCGGCGCGCCAATACCGGCATGTCCCCGCTGTTCACCCATACCGCCATTTTCGGTATCGGCCTGGCGCTTGCCGCCGTTATGCCCAATTACCTGCTGTTCAGCCTGATGCTGGTGTTTATCGGCGTGACGGCGCAAACCTTAACCACCTCGGCAATCAGCCTGATGCAACTGTCCACCGAACCCGCCATGCGCGGGCGCGTCATGGCGATCTTTCTCGCCATCGCCCTGGGCGGCACGCCCATCGGCGCCCCGGTGGTCGGCTGGGCGACGGACCGTTTCGGCCCGCGCTGGGCAATGGGCCTGGGCGCCGCCTCGGGACTGGCCGCCGCGCTGGTGGGGGTGTATTACCTGATCAAATTCCGTCATCTGCGCGTGCGCGTTGAACGGCGGCGCCTGCGCTTTATACTCGACGACGACCCGCTGACCGGGCTGCGTTAACCCGGCGCACGCATCTAGCGTACCTCGCCGTAGCCCACCGGCGTCCAGCGGTATCCCTGTTGCCCGTTTTCGCTGACATAACCGATGCCGGGAAAGGTAATATGGGCGCCGGCTATCAGCGTTTTCTGATGCGCCATCAGCTCTAGCAGGCCGGCGCGGGTTTTCACCGCCTGGGCGCCGTCGGCGTCAAACCCCACCGCCAGCTGCGGTTGGGCGAACTGCAGGGCGGAGTAATGGACGATATCGCCCCAGAATAAAATGCGCTGCCCGTTTTGCTCCAGGACAAAACCGCTGTGTCCCGGCGTATGGCCGGGCAGGGCTATGGGCTGCAGCCCCGGCAACAGATCTTTGCCGGCGGTAAAGGTTTTCAGTTTACCGGCGTTCCTCAACGGCGTCAGGATCTCGCGCGCGCGCTGGAAAGCCGCCTGCTTCGCCTGCGGCGCCTTGGCGGCCTGGCTTGGCGACAGCCAGTAGTCCACTTCCGGTTTTGCCGCCCAGACGGTGGCGTTCGGGTAGGCCGGCCGGCCGTCGTCGCCAACCAGCCCGCCGATATGATCGCCATGCATATGGGTCAGCATAATGGTGTCCACCTGCTCCGGCGCGTAGCCGGACGCTTTGAGATTGGCCATCACCTGGCCGAAACCCGGTCCCAGGAGCTTGCCTCCGCCGGTGTCGATCAGGATCAGATGTTCACCGGTATTGATCAAAAAGCTGTTAACCGATCCGTTAACCACCTTGGGAGCGTCGCCGTCCACCTCTTTGACATCTTGCTGCAGTTGTTCCGGGGTGGCGTTTTGGAACAGCGTCAGCGGAAAAGTGGAACTGCCGTCGTAGAGGGCGGTCACTTCCGCATTGCCGATCATAATGCGGTAGTAGCCAGGAGCCTGGGTTTTGACCTGCGGTATGGCGGCGGCATCGGCCAGCGGCATCATTGCCGCGGCACAGAGAAGAAGAGCGGCGCGGGTAGCGGCTTTGATCATCATGATAAGTCCTCCGGCGAAAGGTTCAGATAGCTTGCATCCTCACTACCTTACCCTCAATCGTTCACTTTTACACCAATATCATGATTATCAATATCCTATCCGCCTACCGCCGGGGTTTAACGCGGGCTGACATCCATTTGGAATACCGGTTCCGAGAGCCAGGCGCCCGGGCCGCGACCATCTGATAAGCCGATGTTAAGCCTTACCGCGCGCGTTAATGATGGCTGGAGATAAACTGCCGGAAGCGATCGGATGGATGCTGGTTGAACATTTCCTCCGGCGCGCCCTGCGCTTCGATAGCGCCCTGGTGCATAAACACCACCCGGCTGGACACGCCGCGGGCGAAACCCATTTCATGGGTGACCACCAGCATGGTGCGGCCCTCTTCCGCCAGCGCCCGCATCACCTTGAGCACTTCTCCCACCAGTTCAGGATCGAGCGCGGAAGTCGGCTCGTCAAACAGCATCACCTGCGGATCCATGGCCAGCGCGCGCGCAATGGCGACCCGCTGCTGCTGGCCGCCGGACAGCTGGGACGGATAATAATTTCGCCGATCATACATCCCCACTTTCGCCAGCAGCCGTTCGCCCTGCTCGATACAGAGTTTGCGCGTTCGTTTCAGCACATGTTGCGGACCTTCGATCACGTTTTGCAGCGCCGTCATATGCGGCCACAAATTAAAATTCTGGAATACCATGCCGAGCCGGGCGCGGATATTGTCGATCTGGCGACGATCGGCGGGCTGCTGATGCCCGTGCCGGTGACGCTTCATGACGATAGTCTCGCCGCCGATGGCCACGGTGCCCTCATCCGGCGTTTCCAGTAAATTAATGCAGCGTAGAAAGGTGCTTTTACCCGAGCCGCTGGCGCCCAGTATGGAGATCACCTCGCCCTGCCGGGCATCAAGCGAAATGCCCTTCAATACCTCCTGGTCGCCAAAGGATTTGCGAATGCCGATCATCGACAGGGTAATAGGGGAAGGCATACGGTTGCTCCTGCTGTGATAATTCTGGTGCGATACTTGTATAGACAGGATCAAGCAATTACGGGGCCAAGACTGTGCGCCTAAGGAGAGTTGAATTATTTCAGGTTAATCAGGCGGATTGGGCGATACGGCGGGGATTGGACACGCCGCCGGGCGGGGAAATACCCGGTTTTGGTGCAGCCGGGTGGATAAGCGCGCTATTTTGGTGCCGGTGAAGCTGATAGCTGAAATCAGGCAATAAAAAAAAGAACCCGGCCGGTGACCCGATTCTTTTCCGCTGTGTTGACGGTAGCGGCGGCTACCTTGAGAAACCGGACCGCAAGGCAGAGAGAACCCCTCCGCCCTTTTTGCCGCCGGCGCGCTTACCTTCAGCTCATCTGCCGGTCATCGACATACTTACGCTTGTCGGGCGGCGGCGGAAAGTATTGGTACAGCCAGGTTTCGCTCAGCACGTTGCCGCCCGTGCGCAGGAACATGCGCAGTTCCACCGGGTCAACCGAATCGCTGTCCGGCGTCCAGTCGAACAGGATACGGTAGCCGTCCATGGGTTCGACAAACAGGATTTCGATATTATCGATTTTGCCGCGCGAAGGGGTAATCACCGGTTCGATGCCCTTGGGCGCGGCCGCCTTGATGTCGCCGCCGACAAAATCGATGGCGAAGCGCCGCGCCCAGTTGGCGGGATAATGCTCGCCCGGCGCCCAGCCTTCCGGAAAGCCGCCCATGCCGGTACGGGTGGCTTTGACCCGCGCCAGCGGACTGCTGACCGGCGGCTCGCCGCTCCAGTACAGGCGGTAGCTGAAGCTTAACTCCTGCCCGGCCTGGATCGGCTCGGCGGGTTGCCAGAAGCAGACAATATTGTCCAGGGTTTCTCCGGTGGTCGGGATCTCAAGCAGGTTAACCGACCCTTTCCCCCAATCGCCTACCGGTTCCACCCACAGGCTGGGCCGTTTATTATACCAGCCGATCACATCCTGGTAATTGTCGAAACTATGATCGAGCTGCAACAGGCCGAATCCTTTGGGGTTCTCGTCGAGATACTCATTGAACTGCAGCTTTTGCGGATTGTTCAGCGGCCGGCAGACCCATTCGCCATTGCCGCGCCACATTGCCAGGCGATCGGAATCGTGGATTTGCGGATGGATGGTGTCGCAGGTGCGCCGCTCGTTGGTACCACAGCTGAACATGCTGGTTATCGGCGTCACGCCGAGCTGTTTGATTGCCGTGCGGGTATGGATATGTTTCTCGATATCCATCACCACCCGCTCGGCCTCGCAATGGATGACAAAACGGTAAGCGCCGGTGGCGCTGGGGCTGTCGAGCAGCGCATACAGCGTAAATGTGGTATCCGCGGGCTGCGGTTTGTCGAACCAGAAGGCGACAAAATCGGGAAACTCTTCACGCTGGTCGGTAAAGGTGTCGATGGCCAGGCCCCGGGCCGACAGGCCGTACTGGTAGGTATCATCCACCGCGCGGAAATAGCTGGCGCCGAGGAAGGACACCACGTCGCGGCGGGTCAGCTCCGGCGCCTTGTTGACTTTAAAACCGGCAAAACCCAGGTTGTCGCGGCCCTGGAGCTGGGCGGTGTCCACCCCGGCGTTATGGTAATTGAACAGCTCGGGGCGGAAATGAATTTCCTTGGCCAGATGCGCCTGCGGATCAACGGAATACATCCTCACCCGGCGTTTGAACCCCATGCCGACATGAAACAGATGCACATCCAGCTGGCGGCCGGGGACATCATGCCACAGCGAATGGTTGGCATCGTACTGGATATCGTTATAGGCCGGGGGCGACAGTTCGGCCAGGGTCTTCGGCAGCTCCGCCGGGGGACCGCCAAAGGCCTGGCCCGCCAGGTTGGCGGCCATGGTCTTGAGCGTGGAAAAATCGAACGCGGTGGCGCTGCCGTCGGCGACGGCGTCGGCGGCCTGCGCCGAGCGCACAAATATGGAGGCCATGGCGGGCACGCCACAATAGGCGGCCAGGGCCAATGACGCTTTGATAAATGATCTTCGTTCCATGCCGGAAAAGGTTCCTATGACTGGCAGTATAGTGCCCGGGCGCAGCCGTGCGCCGACAGGCGTCGCGGCGAGCTTTGGACACTCGGCTCCTCCCGGGTTCGACTTTTTCGACAGCGGGCGGTAAAAAAAATTCCACAGAAAAAGGTAACAGCGCTGATGAGTTTACGGTAAATGCTGCCCGGATGCGCGGGTTGGGCAAAAATATCTCTCTGCCCCCGGGTTAACATTATGATAATAGAAAATGAGAGGTTGATCACTTTTTACTCGGCCGCGAAAATGTTAAGAAATTGTTTTTAATTGCATGGGTTATTAATAATGTCAACGCCAGTTTCCCCGTCCGCGGTTAACCAGGCCGGCATCATGACCGTCTTTCGGGTCACCAGCGGCAATTTTTTGGAAATGTACGATTTTATGGTGTTCGGCTACTACGCCGCCGCCATCGCCGCCACCTTTTTCCCGAACAACAATCCGTTTGCCTCGCTGATGATGACGCTGATGACCTTTGGCGCCGGATTCCTGATGCGGCCGCTGGGCGCCCTGGTGCTGGGGGCCTATATCGATCGTCACGGCCGCCGCAAGGGACTGCTGCTGACCCTGGCGCTGATGGCGTTCGGCACCTTGACCATCGCCTGCGTGCCGGGCTATGCCTCCATCGGGGTGGCCGCGCCGGCGCTGGTGCTGCTGGGGCGCCTGCTGCAGGGGTTTTCCGCCGGCGTGGAACTGGGCGGCGTCTCGGTCTATCTGTCTGAAATCGCGCCGGCCGGCAGGAAGGGATTTTATGTCAGTTGGCAATCCGCCAGTCAGCAGGTGGCGGTCATCTTCGCCGCCTTGCTTGGGGTGGCGTTGCACCATCTGTTGGGCGACGCCCTCATGGCGGACTGGGGTTGGCGAGTGCCGTTTTTTATCGGCTGCCTGATTGTGCCTGTGCTGTTTTGGATCCGACGGATGCTGGAGGAAACCAATGAATTCAAACAGCGCGCCCATCATCCCCATACCGCCGAAATCATGCGTTCGATGGCGGAAAACTGGCGGCTGGTGGCGCTCGGCATGTTTATGGTGACCACCACCACCGTGGCGTTTTATATGATCACCGCCTTCACACCCACGTATGGTAAAAGCGTGCTGAATTTCAGCGAGCAGCAGAGCTTTGTCGTCACGATGTGCGTAGGCGTCTCCAACCTGTTCTGGCTGCCGGTGATGGGCGCGGTATCGGATAAAGTCGGCCGCCGGCCGATGCTGCTGGTCTTCAGCGCCCTGATACTGTTGACCGCCTATCCGGTATTGCACTGGCTGGTCGGCGCGCCGGCGTTCAGCCGGTTGATGATAGCCCAGCTGTGGCTCTCGTTCCTCTACGCCAGCTATAACGCCGCCATGGTGGTCACGCTCGCCGAGGTGATGCCGGCCCAGGTGCGCGCCACCGGTTTTTCCATGGCTTACAGCCTGGCGACGGCGGTTTTCGGCGGATTCACCCCGGCGATTTCCAGCTATCTGATCCATGCCAGCGGCGATAAGGCCATGCCCGGGGCCTGGCTTTCGCTTGCGGCGTTGCTGGGGCTGGTGGCCGCGTTGCTGCTGCCCAGGATGCGCCGGTATGGCGCGGTATTGCGCCGTGGCCCGGCCCTCAGCGCCGGCGCGGCGCAAGGCGATTAGTCAAAGAGTCGCCATCAGCGGGGACGAGCGCCTACCCAAGATATATTTATGACGCGCATAAGAAGAAGGCGCTACAGCACGTCGTGGTTTTGCATTATCCTGAACGTCAGTAATATCAACGGCAAGGCCGCTAAATTGTCCCTACCTCTTGTGATTACCGACGCCACCGACGCGGATATGGGCGAGATCCAGGCTATCTACGCCTGGCACGTCTTGCACGGCATCGCCTCTTTCGAGACCGAACCGCCAAGCGTTGCGAACATGATGGCGCGCCGCGCCGCCGTGCTGGACCAGGGATTACCCTGGCTGGCGGCCAGGCTCGACGGCCGGGTGGTCGGCTATTGTTATCTTGGCCTGTATCGCCCGCGCCATGCCTACCGGTTTACCGTTGAGGATTCAGTTTATATCCATGCCCGCATGGGGGGCCGGGGAATAGGTTACGCCCTGTTGGCCGAGGCCATCGATCGCGCCCAGCGGGACGGCCGGCGTCAAATGCTGGCGGTCATCGGCAACAGCGGCAATATCGGCTCCATCCGCCTGCATGAAAAGCTGGGATTTCGTCTTATCGGCACGCTGGACGCCGTCGGGTTTAAGCAGGGGCGCTGGGTCGATACGCTGCTGATGCAACGATCGCTGGGTGAAGGACAGGATACCTTGCCGGTACCGGGGGCATAAAGCGGGACGCCCATGCCCCGCCGTACCGTACCGTTCCGGCCGCGGGGCTGCCGCCTCGCCACCGCCGGCCGTCCGCCGCTGCGGCGGATGGCCGTTTGGCCGATACCCGCGCTACTGAACCGTGGTATCCAGTATGCCCGGAGCCTGCGGCGGAGAATTTTCGAAAATCATTTTTTGCGGCGTGGACAGCACGATGCCGGCGGCGCGCATGCGTTTAAGCATCTCGAACAGCAGATCGCTCTTGGTGCCCGACACGATGCGGGGACTGCTGACAAAGCCGGTTACGCTCAGGGTAATGCCGCTGGGACCAAGCTGACTGAAGGTCACCGACGGCGCGGGCGAATCCTGGATGGACTCATGATCGCGATAGGTCTCAAGCAACAGGTTACGCACCTGTTCCGGGTCGATATCCAGCGGAAACGTCAGGGCGATGGTCGCCACGCCCTGGGCGTTACCCATGGTGGCGTTGCGCACGTTTTGCGAAATGAACTGTGAATTAGGCACGATAACCGTCGACCGATCGCCCAGCTGTATTTCCGTGGCGCGCACGTTGATACGCCGGATATCCCCCTCGACACCGCTGATGGTGATCAAATCGCCCACTTTCACCGGACGTTCAATCAGCAGGATAATGCCGGAAATAAAGTTCTTCACGATTTCCTGCAGGCCGAAACCGATACCCACCGACAGCGCGCTCACTATCCACGCCAGGTTGTTCCACTGGATGCCGAGGGTGGACAGCGTCATCAGGGCGATGAGGACATAGCCAATATTACTGAACAGGATCACCAGCGAAGCGCGCATGCCGGGTTCCATCATGGTTTTCGGCAGGAAATCCTTATCCAGCCAACGCCGGGCGGAGCGCAGCACATAGATGCCCAGCGCCAGAAATATCAACGCATTCATCACATGGGCCGGGACAATGTTCAGCTTCTCCAGCCCCTTGCCGCCCCACATATCTATCGCTTTGTTCAGCAGCGCCAGCGGCGTGGTGGATCCAAAGGTACCGTTAAGCAACGCCACCGCGGCAAACAGGATCAGCACCGTTTTGCCGATGGCCGAGAGCAGCGTCGAGGCCTGGGCCAAATGACGGTCGTCCAGGCCAAGGGAGTGCTTGATACGCTGGCCGACCAGGGTGGTCGGGGAAAACAGGCTGTCGGACAAATCCACCACCAGGTGGATCAGCAGGTAAAGGCAGGACAGAATAATGCCCACCCACACCAGCTCATAGGTCAGGAAGCGGGCCAGGGCGATATAGCCTATCAGGAGGGAAACCAGGATCGCCAAGGCGGTGACGGTAATACACAAATGAATCAGCCCGGCGAGCGTTCTGCGCGTCTCCGGTTCCGCGCCTTCGGCCAGGAGCCGCCGCCGGGTACGGTTGGTGCGCAGCGGCGCGTAGCCGGCGGTCAGCGCCACCAGCAGCGCCGAGATGCCGTTACCGAAGATGGTGGTGGCCACGCTGGTGCCGACCAGATTGTTCATCTGCTCCACCGCGCCGAAAACCAGGATAAACGAAGCTAGCATCGGCGGCAGGGAACGCATCGCCACCGCCACCGGATCGGCCATGGTCAGCAGACGCCATGACGGCCGTTTAATGGATAATAACGCCCGCCCAAGACCGGCAATCAGCGCCGAAAACAGGGTCAGCTTGATCATTTCGTCGCCAAAATCCACCACCGGCTGCGCGACGTCGGGATGCCGGGTAAACACCAAAAAGACGAATTGCGCGCCCAGCCCAACGCTGAACACCGTGACCAGCGCGGTGGCGCAGGCCAGGAAACTGCGGCGCAGCCGCCCTTCCGGCAGGATATTGATGCTAAACCATGCCAAAAGCCTGTCCAGCAGGCGGGAGCCTAATGCCCAGACAGCCACCGCCATAAGCAATAGCGCGGCCGAGCCAAAGCGCCACTCGGGTTCCCAGGCCGCAAGCCAGGCTTCCTTTAGCTGCTGGCCAAAGTTGTCCAGACGCCGCTTATCCTCCGGCGCGGTATTCAACAACGGCGACCAGAAGCTCCCCGACAGGATACTGCCCGAATTCAGCGCCATCTGCGTGCGCAGCGCATTGCGGCGAATATCGACTATTTGTACCGACAGATTGGCGGCGCCGGCGCTGATGGCCTTGGCATGCTCGAGCTGGCCGTCGATTAACGCCTTGCCCTTGTTCAGGGTATTGCGCTGCTGGGCGACCACGGCGGTTTCCGGCATCGCCCCCTCGGCGGGCGGCGGGCCCAGGATATCGAGCTGCGCCTGAACCTGCGCCCGGTCCGGCTGAATGGCGGCGACCAGCGCGTCGGCATCGGCGACCAATTGCAGCGTGGCGTCATTCAGCGCGCTCAGTTGATTGTCATTAGTGGCGGCGGAGACGCGTTGCTTTATGCTGTCCAGCTGTTTTTGCAGCCTGGGCAACTCCACGCTTGCCACCAGCTTCGGCGCGGCGGGGGCGGCGGCGGCCGGCGCGGGATCGGCGGCAAAAGAAACGTTGATGGGGCAAAACCCCGCCGCCACGATAAATGCCATCAGGACGCAACGGTGCAAAAATGACTGTAACATTGTATACATAGAGTGAATGATTCCGAAAATCAACGATGCCGAGGCCGCTACGCCGGTTGGTCTGAATGATAGTGGTTTAATGCTTTAGCAACATTATATTTGCCAACTCATATTACACTGATTCCCATCCAGCGTATTGCCGCCGCCAGGAGAAATATGAGCCTGTATTTCGCGGGTCTTGGCTGGAAACATATCCGTTCCTTTTCGCAACAAAATGCTGGCTTTTTTGTACTACAATTCTTCGTCAACCCGGCGAAAACCGCCGGGCAGAAATTATGCCGGTTGTACGCACCGCATCAATGGTATTACGCGGCATAACGCTTAATGATTAATGATTAATAGTAAGTCTTCCATCACACCAGAGGTCAAAAGCATGAGTGATTTTATTTTTGCATCGCCCGGCAAATATGTTCAGGGCCGTGGAGTACTTGACGACCTGGGAACATCCCTGGCCCGGCTTGGCGCCAAAGCCTTTGTAATAGCCGACGATATCGTATGGGAAATTACCGCTAAACGCGTTAAGACTACTCTTGAACATGCGGGCGTCGGTTTGTCCTATGAACGGTTTAACGGCGAAGCCTCCGGCAACGAAATCCTGCGCCTGGCAAATATCGCCCGCGCCGCCGGCACCGATATTGTGGTGGGCCTGGGCGGCGGCAAAACGCTCGATACCGCCAAGGCGGTGGCGGACGAACTCCAGCAACGGGTGGCCATTGTGCCGACGGTCGCCTCAACCGACGCGCCTTGTAGCGCCCTTTCGGTGATATACACCGACGAAGGCGTGTTCGATACCTACAGGTTCTATAACAAAAACCCCGACCTGGTGCTGGTGGATACCGAAGTCTGCGCGCAGGCGCCGGTACGGTTGTTCGCCTCCGGCATAGCCGACGGTCTGGCGACCTATGTCGAGGCGCAGGCGGTAAAACGCACCAATGCGCTGTCAATGGTGGGCGGCAAACCGACCATCGCCGGCATGGCCATTGCCCGTGCCTGCGAGGAAACGCTGCTGGCCTATGGCTACAGCGCCTATAAAGCCGTGGAACTCCATGTGGTCACCCCCGCCGTCGAAGCGGTGGTGGAAGCCAACACCCTGCTTTCCGGCCTTGGATTTGAAAACGGCGGACTGGCCGGTGCCCATGCCATCCATAACGGTTTTACCGCCGTCAAAGGGGATATCCATCACCTGACCCACGGCGAAAAAGTGGCCTACGGCACGCTCACGCATATGGTGCTGGAACAGCGTCCGGATGAGGAAATCGCCCGTTTTATTCGTTTTTATCGCCAGATCAAAATGCCGACTACGCTTAAGGAAATCCATTTAGAAAACGAAAGCTTCGAGAATCTGGTAAAAATCGGAGAACTGGCCTGTGCCGAAGGAGATACGTTAAGGAATTTAAACGTTAACCTCACCGCGCAGGAAGTGGCTCATGCCCTGATTGCGGTGGACGCCTTCAGCAGGTCCGTCGGCGACTGATCACCGGCTTAAGCGCGCCAACGCCACCCGATTGATGCCAAAACCTATGCCTTATGACGAAACAAACGGAACTTACTAAAATCAAACGGATGGCGTTACTGTTATTAACGCTTGCCGCCGGCGTCTTTATCGCCACCTTGTTTATCACGCCCGGTTTTTGGCGCGATGGGCTCAAGGCTATCGCCGAGGCGGCCATGGTCGGCGCCCTGGCCGACTGGTTTGCCGTGGTCGCCCTGTTCAGGCGGGTGCCAATCCCGTTTATCGCCGCCCACACCGCCATTATTCCGCGCAATAAAAATAAAATCGCCGACAACCTGGCGGTCTTCGTGCGGGAAAAATTTCTTGATACGTCATCCCTTACCGGACTTATCAAGAAACACGATCCGGCGCAGACCATCGCCGGCTGGCTAACCGATCCCGCCAACGCAGACCGTCTGGGCGGCCAGATCTTACAATTGATGCGCGCCCTGCTCGATTTTACCGATGATAAGCGCATACAGGGTTTTATCCGCCAGGCCCTGGATGCGGTAATCGATAAGATAGACCTGTCCGCCTCGGTCGGCGCCATACTGGACAGCCTGACCAAGGACGGCCGGCACCAGGATTTGCTGGATGCGGCGCTGCGCCAGTTGGTCAAGCTGCTCAACAAACCCGCCACCCGCGCGCTGATTGCCGACCAGATAATCCTGTGGCTTAAGCGTGAGCATCCGCTAAAAGAAAAGGTGCTGCCCACGGAATGGCTCGGCGAACACAGCGCCACCGCCGTGGCCAATGCGGTGAATACCTGGCTTGATGAAATTAGCCGCGACCGTGGGCATGAACTGCGCCGGCGTTTCGACCGGCTGGCGCAAAAATTGATCGCGCGGCTGAAACAGGATCCCGCGACCGCCAGAAAGGCGGAAGAAATCAAGCATTACCTGAAAAACGATGAAGTGTTG
This sequence comes from Acerihabitans sp., assembly GCF_036398755.1. NCBI lineage: Bacteria > Pseudomonadati > Pseudomonadota > Gammaproteobacteria > Enterobacterales > Pectobacteriaceae > Acerihabitans > Acerihabitans sp. Next base: position 17,192 of record NZ_DASWOM010000106.1, read on the forward strand.
AATACCTATATCAGCGGCCTCTGGGGCGATCTGCGTGGCTGGCTCAAAGCGGACCTGGCCGGTCCCGGCTCGGTGTTGCACGGCAGGGTCGCCGATGCGGGCCTGTGGCTGGGGCGTACGCTGGCGGGGGATGCCAACCTGCGCGCTTCGCTAAACCTGCACCTGGAGCAGGCGGCCCTGCGCATGGCGCCCGATTTTTCCGCATTCCTTACCCAACATATCAGCGATACGGTGAAAAGCTGGGACGCGCGGGATATGTCGCGGCAAATCGAACTGAACATCGGCAAGGATTTGCAGTTTATCCGGATCAACGGCACGCTGGTGGGCGGGTTTATCGGATTGGCGCTCTATCTGCTATCGCAATTGCCGGCGCTGACGGCCCTATTGCGTCTGTGGCTGCACTGAGCTACGGCACAGGCGTTTGGCCGTATTCGATAACAAGCGCCTTTTTGTTAACAATAATTTGAAAATTCCTTCACTGCCCTTTCCTTATCAAGATGTTTCAATAAGCCTTCCACCCAACGCCATAGGACATGATGGCATTTTCAGGCATTGCTCCGTTTCGTCACCGGTAGTGGGAAAATAAATTTATTGGAGATAATATTTTGATAAAAATCTTTAATCAGTCTAATTCCATCGCATATAATGATTCCAGCCTTAATATAATAACCCATCACAACCCCCCAGAGATTTATAGTAATTATCCAATAATTAGCAAAGTCTATAATAAAAAAATACCCCGTTCATCCGCGGCAATAAAAGTCTATGCTCCGGGACCCTACGGCGGACATAACCGGCGGGAAAGCATGGCCTGCCTGCTGGAACATCTCGCGGGCATCGCCTTTGGCTGTGCGGCGGCGCCAGCGTTCCCCCTGGGCGCCCGTACCCCTCCCGCGCCGAAAAGCGCGGCGTCGCAGGCGCCCAGGGGTTTAACCCACACGCCAGGCCGCGATGGTTTTACGCTGCCGATACCGGTGTGGCAAGCCGGCCCGCCATGGCACCGTCGGACCCGGCGGTCAATCGAAAACGCTGCACAGCACCACGCGCGCGCCAATCCACTTGTGCCGGCCATGCCAATGCCGGACAACGCCGAAGGGGAAAATAATACTATCTGTGAAACAAATTTACATATCGCCAATCACATCTCAAAGGATTTATATACCGCCATTAAACAGCAATATATTCCGCTGGCGAAAGAAAAAATATACTCCCTGGGATGGATGTTCGGGTTGAACGGATTTTTATACGATAAAATAGCGGAATTATTTAATGATGCATCCTATCTCAAAAATACCGTTCAGTTTGCAGACATTATAATGATAAAAAGTTATATTGAAAATAATATAGATAAATGCATTAAGTCTGTAACACAAAAATCAAAGGATATGGATTTCTATCGGGACTATTTTAATGAATATAAGAAGATCACCGATTTTTTCCCACGATTTAGCCAGCAAATGGATCAGGCAATGAATGGAATAAATTTTACGATGATAAGTGAGTTAATCGATGCAAAAAATGGTCTCTCCTATGCCGATGCAAAAAAAAACCTGCAGCAGCAGATTAAGGAAGCGCCGGAAGAACACGTTAAATATCACAAAGACAAGTATGCCATGCTATTGATAATGCAGGAAGCGCAGCAGAAGTATGAAAAACTGTTGTTTAGCGATTCCATTTCGTTGATTGACAGAATCAGCTATTTTAATACCCGTGAACTCTATCTTGAAGCGCTTACGGAACAACCTTCCAATCTCGGCCGTATTCTTATCAGGCGTTTTTTTTATTATATATTCGAGTACAGTAGGAATAATGGCCTGAGCATGCAAGGGAACTACCTGATCATACCCGGCGAATTGACGGAATACAGAGGCCTGTTTGACATGCCGGAACCGCCATTAAATGAAGAAGAGCTTGCGGAACTGCTGGCGAATCAAATTGTGGAGTTTATTCAGGGCAGTGATCACTCTCACCCTCACATCGGCCGGCTGGTGCGTGATATCGAGTTTTATCGTACACATCCGGCTACCCCAGGAGAACGATGGCAAGACGATAGCTTACGGCCTTATAAAGAAACATTACATTACCTCGAAAAAAGCGCCGCCACCAACCTGGAACGCATTGAAAATCCTTTATATGCGCAAAACCTACAATGGGTAAATGATTTATTTGATCAGATTAAATATGATAAAGAATGTATTTTATTGTTGAGTTTCCTTGAAGAACTGCAAACTTTCTTGATAGATGTAGTGGAAGAACATCAGCACGAACAGGTGCTGTTAGGCAGCAAAACGGATGAACAACGGCTGGCGGAGGCCAAAATCCAGGCCATGAATATGGCATTCCCCAGCGACACCGCAAAACTATCCCAGCAGGAAATTCTTAATCAATATTTTATTCGTGTTACCTCGGGCGATGTTGGATTGTTGTTAAGGGCGGCGATCTATTGGTACATAGACTATCATCATGTCCGCCCTGAACAATTAAGCAGATTAAATTCACTATTTATTTTCAAGGATTTCCAAGAGGCTAAAAGGTTAATTTCCCATGATTTCGAGGCTCGTTACGCTGACAATTATAATAAAATATTTAATTTAAAACCGTCGGATGAATTTAATTCCTCCCGGGAATTTTTCTTACAGTTCAATCAATATAAAGATTATTCTTTACAACAGGAGGCCAAAACCTTTACCTATAAAACCCTCGCTCACGCTGAAATAGATTACCTTGATATAATTTATCCTCCTAAGGAAGTATTTACTTTTAAAATCTATTCAAGAAATTACGTCAGCAATTCTTTATCACCTAATAGAGATATTTTTGAGCCAAATAATAATTTCGGCACGTTTTCACTGATCAGGACCTATAGCCACAAGTGGATTATGACTTCATCACTTTTTAGCGCGCCGTTTATCAAAGAACTCCCCTTTGACGAGAACAGTGACCTGTTAAACCATATGATGAATGAGCATAAACAAAGCAATTTTAATATCAACTGGAATAACCGCCGTAAAATCCCCATATCAACCGATGAAGTATTGCGTCTGTTTGATATGCCTTATAACAGAACTGCATTCCGGGTATCACCATTAAGCCTTTTCCTGATTGAACCCGAGGAGGATATTATCAGCTTTAGAAAACCGGATTATGTGCTGGTGGCGGGAAAAGGAAAAGATGAATATAACACGCTGATGGAAGTTATGGACTATTGGAATGCCCAATTATTAGAAGAAATAATCACACAATTAAAAAAATCTTTACGCATAAAAAAGTGGTGGCAAGAACTGTTGGCGTTAATACCCTTCTATGAAATACTCTGGAAAGAGTGGCATGATCCCGACAATAAAATAGATGGTCTGGAAGTTATATTCGACACCTTTGATCTGGCATTTATGCTAGCCCAGTTAACAAAAAGCGCCGCCAAAGGATCGGGCGTGCTATACAAGCGGTTATTGGAAATTGCACATATTGATACCATGCCCATCAAGCAGTTGAACCGGGCGGTGTCAAAGAAATTGGTGGAGGAATTACCCTCTATAGCCAGAAAAAGCTCAGGTTCGATAGTAAACAGTCTTTTGGATTATTTAAACCCCTTACCCATTCATACTATATTTTCAAAAAAGGTTAAAAAACACCTTTCGACAAATATGGCTTCGGTTATAACATGGATCAGCAATTTCATACTTAATAATATGGAAAAAAGAATGACCAAATTTATCCTTTGGTCTGCTGATATTGATGAAAAATTTCTCATGAAAAAAAATAACGACGGCATATTTATCCTGGAACAAGGGCAAGACACCACGCAAAATTTTATTCAAATAGACGATCATTTTTTTCAGGTTATATGGGATGCGGCCATAAAATCATGGCGAGTCGTTAAACCCACCGAGGTCATTAATTCTAATTGTGCCATACCTATGTATAGAAATGATCAAGGCAAATGGGCCGCCGCCTATTTTTTGGAAAACGAGCGATTTCCCTTGACCACCCGTTCAGGCGCATTGGGCCGCCGGACCAGGCATCTAAGGGAAGAGGCCGACAGGTTCAATGTGGAACCCTTACGCGGTATAAATTTTGCTCAAGGCCATAATGGCAATAATGGCAATAATGGCAATAACAAGGGATTGTGCATTTTCATGCTGGAACTCATGTTAAATGATTACACACCGCATATGAAAGAATTATTTGACCAAAACAGTGACATCAGTAAAATGTTAACCGACTTTTCTGAAAGCCTGGTAAATAAAGAAAAATTTAATGAAGTTTTCAAACAGGGGACTGATGAATATGTCAATACTATACTGCGTGGTTTTATCACCGGATTAATTACCGATGCGGAAGTAAAGGTCGCTTACCGCATGCTGCGTTTGTGGCAAAACGAACACGACCGCTCGCCGGTTGATCATATTGTCATAGCGTTAAGAATCAGTAATTATTATTATATTGTCGATATGGTGCATCTCCGCCCTTATGGCGCCGGCCTTATTGATGACCGGCAAGTTTTTACTGAACCCGAGTGGGCCTTCCTGATAAAAAAAACCATCAGCAGCGACTACCCTTTGATTAAATATAAAGATTTCACCAAAATAAAGTCTGCTATTGCATTTCCCTATAATGAGGCCGGCGAACCCGGTAAATTCGTAAGGGGGGCGCTGTTGTTAAGACAACCGATATGGTATACCACCGCTGTGATTAAGTATCATTATCGCTACGATAGGGATCAATTACCCATCGCTTATCACCATGCCCCCTCGATTTTATCAGCGGCGCGTAGCACTATTTCTTCTTTCAAACATCATTCGCACATACCTGTAAATTATAATATGAATGTGACCTTTCCTTTTTTAATTCTTAAAGAAGCGAAAATACTTAATAATTCTGAAACCGACGAAATGCGGCAAAAAGTTACGTTAGCCTTGGGGCAAAATTACCCTAATCAAGGATATATGTCTGACAGCATCGAAATTATGGAAATAAATGATATGTTAAAAATCAAGCCAGGAAAATTGCTGGCCATATTTTATGATGAGGTTTTTTTAAGTCATTTATTGTTAAGCGTAGGTGATGGACGCTTTGCCGGCGTCGGCAATAATCTATTTGATCCGCTATTTGATACCGGGCCTTCCATCATTTTAGCCGAAGAAATGGGTTTTTTTGCCGACGGCAAACTCACGGTGAGAAACACATCGGAGCAATATACCCTGTTGGCGGGCAATCCCTTCAACGCACCGGCCAATGAAACCGTCATGGTGGACAGACTGGCATATCAAACCCGCGCCCAAGACGCGTTGCCGGGCGAAGCCGAAATTGGCGAAACCTTCGCGGCGGCCAGGGAAAAAATACTGACCCAGAGTACCTGGACGCTAGTGGCGTCAGGCGACGATCCAACGCTGCTGACGCTTAAAATGGAAGCGGTGCCGGATAATATCTATCCGCTCGATACCGGGGAAATGGCGCATATCATTCGCGGACTATTATATATTCGTACTGAACTTCCGGCGCTGACCCGGGTGCAATGCATCGACATAATGACTGTTTTTGACGGTGTAACGTCCTTTTCCCATCGGGGACAGACCCTGGCCAATGAGCTGAGGGTCGATATCCAGTTACGGCCGTATTTAAAAACCGATCGCATCAAACAACGCCAGCCCCACTGGAGTACCCGTTTTTCACCGGCGACGATTGAATCTCAGGAACCCCACGCCGCGACGATGCATACGCTTAAGGCTAAAGAACCTGGCAAAATCAAGAAAACGCTACGACGTTTTGCCGATATGATCGAAATGCTCATCACAATCAGAAAATCGCTGAATAGTGCCCGTATCAAAAGGAATGTCAATTTCCTGCCCGCCATCTTAAGCGATATCGCCCGGCTGATCATTCGTGATATGAATTTTTATGAATTTACCGGCCTTTATCGAAATCAGTTGGACAGTGAGGATGAAAAAAAAATTTACCAAATACTCAGAGAGTATCAGGACTATATTTCGGAAGGAGATGAATTTTATTTGCAGTGTTATTTTGATATTCTGCTTTCTGTGAATTCACTCAGGCCCCTGGCGGAAATGATTTATCCCATGCCGGCGCAGGCTACCAATCATACGCTACCTTTGTGGCCCTACGCGTGATTACTATCACCGTCGCCAACCGCTGCGACGGTGATTCAATGGTTGTCATTTTATCGCCCTGCGGTTCTAGTCAGCCCGTGGCTTAAGTAAATCGTCCAGGCCGATACGGCGGAACAATTCCGCGCGCACCCGATCCGCCACGCCGTTTACCACTTCACAGCCGTCCTGTGACGGATCGATATGGACGCGAAACGGCCGGGTGCCGAAGGGCATATCCACTACCCGTACCATGGCCCGGGCCACTTCGGCCACATCGGCATCCTCAGGTTCCAGGGAAGCCAATCCCCGCAGGCTCTGCTCGGCAAGCCCGGCATAAGGTCCGCTATCATATTCCGCGGCGCGCGGCGCGTCGGCCGGCACGCCCGAGTGGGCGAAGTGGTTGGTGCCGCGGGTATAGGCGCCCGGCACGATAATACTGCTTTCAATGCCCCAGCGGCTCAATTCCGCGGCATAGGACACGGCCAGGGAATCCATCGCCGCCTTGGCGGCGAAATAAGGCGACAGGTAAGGCGGGGTCCCTCCCCTGGCGCTGCTGGACGACACCCACATGACCAATCCCCTGCCCTGTTTGCGCAATTGCGGCAGGGCGGCGCGGTTTACCCGCTGGGTACTCAGTACATTGACGTCGTAAAGCTCGGCGAATTGCTCGGGCGTAAACGCCTCCGCCGGGCCGAACGACATATGCCCGGCGTTGTGGACAACCACATCCAGACGGCCGCATTCCTTGATAATGCCGGCGATACCGGCCTGCACCGACGCATCCGACGCCACGTCCAGCTCCACCGCGCGCAGATCGACGCCCTGCCGCGCCGCGTGCAGTTGGAGATCAGCGACCTGCGGCGCGTTGCGTCCGGTGGTTTCACGCATGCCGGCGTAGACGATATGTCCGGCCGCGGCCAAAGCCCGCGCGGTCAGTGCGCCAAAACCGCTGGAGGCGCCGGTAATCACAATCACGTATTTCATGTTAAGGCCTCATAAAATATAAATGATGGATGGAATAGCGTTAGATCAGACCGCCGTTGGCGCGCAGTACCTGGCCGTTAATCCAGGAACCGTCCGGTCCCGCCAGGAACGCCACGACGGCGGCGATATCCTCAGGCGTGCCCAGCCGTTCCAGCGGCGCCATTTTGGCCATGCGGTCAATCACTTCCTGCGGTTTGCCATGTAAAAACAGGTCGGTTGCCGTAGGGCCGGGGGCCACCGCATTGACGTTGATCGCACGGCCGCGCAGCTCTTTGGCCAGGATGGCGGTCAGGGTTTCCACCGCCGCCTTGGTGGCGGCATAGACGCCGTAGGTTTCCAGCCGCAGGCCGACGACGCTTGTGGAAAAATTAATGATGCTGCCGCCGTTGCGCAGACGCCGCGCGCCTTCACGCAGGCCATTGAAGGTGCCTTTAAGGTTAATGGCTATTTGCCGGTCGAACAGCGTGTCGTCGCTGTCCGCCAGGGTGCTGAGATTCATGATGCCGGCGTTGTTGACCAGAACATCCACGCCGCCGAAAGCGTCTTCTGCCCGATCAAACAGCGTGGTAAAAGTGGCCGGGTCGCTGACATCCCCTTGGGCGCTAAGGGCGCGTCCGCCGTTCTGCGTGATGTGGGCGACCAACGCGTCGGCTTCATCCTGCTGGCGCGAGTAGTTAACGATGACGGTATAGCGGTCATGAGCCAGACGCTTGGCGATGGCGGCGCCGATTCCTCTTGAGGCGCCGGTAACGATGGCGACGCGCGTTGATGAAGGGTTCATGCTGTTCTCCTGATGAAGGGTTGCCGGCGCACCCTATTGTGGGCCGGTAAAAAGAGTATGGACCTTTTCCTTTACCGGATAATGCCCTATTATTCGCCAACACTATCCGAAAAATGGAAACAATAGGGTGGACAGATACGATGCCATGCGACTCTTTGCCCGGGTGGTGGAGCAGCGCAGCTTTACGCTGGCGGCGCAGGATTTGGCCATACCGCGCTCCACCGCCACCGATGCCGTCAAGCAGCTGGAAAGCCGGCTGCGGGTCAGATTGCTGCACCGCACCACCCGCCACGTCAGTCCGACATTGGACGGGGAAGCCTATTATCAGCGTTGCCTGCTGATCCTGGCGGCGGTGGAAGACGCGGAAACCGCCTTTAGCGGCGCGCGGCCCCGGGGACAGCTGCGTGTGGATGTCCACGGCACGCTGGCGCGTCATTTTCTGCTGCCGGGCCTGCCGGATTTTCTGGCGCGCTATCCCGAGATCGAGTTTTTCATGAGCGAAGGCGATCGGCTGGTGGATCTGGTGCGCGAAGGCATTGATTGCGTGCTGCGGGTGGGTAAGCTTAAAGACAGCGATATGGTGGCGCGACGGCTAGGGGTGCTGGAGGAGGCCGTTTGCGCTTCGCCGGACTATATCAAGCGATTCGGCCTGCCGGCGTCGCCGGCGGACCTGGAGGGTCACAGGATGGTCGGCTTCCGTTCGTCCGCCACCGGCTCGCTGATGCCGCTGGAATTCACCTCGGGCGGCGCCCCGCTTAGCCGGACCTTGCCGGCTACGGTATCGGTAACCGGCGCCGAGAGCCTGGTGGCGGCGGCGCGGCTGGGCCTGGGCATTATCCAGGTGCCGCGCTACCACGTCGCCGACGATCTGGCGCGCGGCACCCTGCGGCCCCTGCTGGCGGATTATCCCTCCCCGCCGATACCGGTATCGCTGCTCTACCCGCGCAGCCGCCAGCTATCGCCGCGTGTGCGGGTGTTCATCGACTGGCTGGGCCAGGAATTTACCAAACGCAATGTCTGAGCGGCCAAAAGGAGCCGTTAGCCGGGTGTGAAATCAATCGACAGTTTTTTACGCTGCTGCAAATAGGCGGCGGGCGGCGCAATGAGGGGCAATGGGGCGATCTGCCGCCGGATAAAGGCGCAAAACGCCGGATCGCCGGAAAAATGCCTGGCGGGCGTCGTGCCGGAGAAATCAAGCTCCACCGAACAGGTCCGGCCCGAAAACTGACTGAACTCCTGTTGCCAGATGCAGCTCATCATGCTGGTGGCGGTATGGGCGAGATAGGTGCTCATTTCCTCATCCATGCCCGCGTCCAGGTAGGCCTGCCTGGTGGACTGATAATATTCCATGCCGGTCACATCGCCCGGGTTGGGGCAGGACGGCGCGGCGTTTTGCATGCCCGCGCGCGGCGCCGGCGTCTGCGCCTCGCGTCCGTTAGGCTGCGGCGCGCAGGCGCTGAGCAGTGCGCAGAACGCCGCCGTCGCGAAACCCCTGTTGATATCCATATCCCCGCCTTAGGCTGAGCCCGTAATGTGCCGTCGTGAAAATATAGCCATGAATCCGGCAATCATATCAGCGTTTAGCGCCAGGGTCAGCGGTAAAAATACGGCGTTGCTCCTGGCCCGCCACGGGCGTCAGCCGGGAAACGACAGCCCAGGCGCCAGCTGATCCGGCAGGCTCAGTCGCTCGCTGGTCAGCGACGCCATCGGCCAGGCGCAATAATCAGCCGCGTAAAACGCGCTGGGGCGATGGTTGCCCGACGCGCCGATGCCGCCGAACGGCGCGCTGCTGGCGGCGCCGGTCAGCGGCTTATTCCAATTGACGATACCTGCGCGGGCTTCGAGCAGCAGCCGGTCAAAATGCTGGCGATGGGGCGAAATCAATCCCATGGCCAGCCCGAAGCGGGTGTGATTGGCTATTTGAATGGCCTCATCAAATTCGTCATAGCGGATAACGCTCAACAGCGGACCAAAATATTCCTCATCCGGCGCGTCCGCCACGGCGGTGATATCGATAATGCCCGGAGTCAGCAGGCTGCTGTCCGGCCGCGGCTGGCGCATGGCCAGCAGCGCCGTGCCGCCGGCCGCCAGTAGCCACTGCTGCGCTTTGATGAGATTAGCGGCCGCCTGCGGGCTTATCACGCCCCCCATGAAAGGCGGCGGCTGGCTGTCCCAGGCGCCGATCCGCAGCGCCGCGCTTACCGTCGCCAGGCGTCGCAGCAGCGCATCGCCCGCCGCCCCGCGCCTGACCAGCAGACGCCGGGCGCAGGTACAGCGCTGGCCGGCGGAGATAAAGGCTGAATGGATAATAACGTTTACCGCCGCGTCCACGTCGTCCGCTTGTTCGACAATCAGGGCGTTATTGCCGCCCATTTCCAGCGCCAGCATTTTTTCCGGCCGGCCGGCCAGCTGCCGATGCAGCTGATAACCGGTATGGGCGCTGCCGGTAAACAGCAGCCCGTCGGTCTCCAGGGATTGCGCCAGCGCCATGCCGGTCTGCCGGCCGCCTTGCAGCAGGTTGATGACGCCCGGCGGCAGTCCCGCTTCCTGCCACAGGCGCAGGGTCAGTTCGGCGGTCATCGGCGTCAGTTCGCTGGGTTTAAACACCAGGGTATTGCCGGCCAGCAGCGCCGGCACGATATGGCCGTTGGGCAAATGACCCGGAAAGTTATAGGGACCGAATACCGCCAGCACGCCGTGCGGCCGGTGACGTAAGCTGGACTGGCCGTCGCCCAGCGGCTCGGCGGTCTCTCCGGTCCGCGCCTGGTAAGCCGTCTGGGAAATGGCGATTTTATTGATCATGGCCTGGACTTCGGTCAGGCTTTCCCACAGGGGCTTGCTGGTCTCGCGGGCAATCGTGGTCGCCAGTTCCGTTTTGCGCTGCAAAAGCACATCGGCAAATGCCCGCAACAGCCCGATGCGCTCGGACAGCGGACGCCCGGCCCAGGCGGGAAACGCGGCGCGCGCGGCCTGGCACGCCTCATCCACCTGTTGCGCGTCGGCTGCCTGCCCTTGCCATAACAGCGCGCCGCCGACCGGGCAGAGCTTGGTAAAATGCTCGCCGTTGCCGTTGCGCCAGCTGCCGTTGATAAAGTGAGTCATAACGCTGTCTCCGTGGCGATAATTGCCCCCCGGCGACAGTACGCCGGGGAGTAGACACATAGGGAATACGTTGCCCACGACTATACCCTAAATACGCCGAGTCGCAGGAAGGTGACTTGAAGTATGACCGGTCTATTTTATAAAACCAGACGCGGGAATGGCGCCACCCACCCTCATTTTTTTAATATCGCCATAAGAAATATTAATAACAAGCCAGGCTATAAGGTACAAGCGGTTCGCGCAGACGTTTCAGGCAAGACGTTCATCGCGGTTTAACCGAACGGCGCGCCTAAGGAAAGCCCGGTGCTGGTGCCTGGATTCGGCATTGCCGACCTTTGTTAATAACTTAACATTCTTGTTAATATATTGACGTTCCTTCGGCCAGATAACGCCGCTGGCCAGAATATTCCGGTATCCCTGGTTAACGCTGATTTTTTCGCTATCCAGCAATAAACTTTGCCCCACATAAAGATCTTCCGGCAAATCGGTAATATTGGTCCCCTGAATATTCAGATAATCACCCACGCACAGATTGCTCGGCAGCTTTCTAATCGGCGTATTTTCAAGATCCAGGCCGCCGTCGATCTCGAAATTGTCCGGCAACTCGCTGAGCTGCGAGTTTTCCAGGAAGATGCTTCCCCCCACATGCAGGTCCTGCGGTAATCGGGTAATAGGCGTATTTTTCAAATCCAAATCATCAAATACCTGCAACCCCTCGGGAAGCGATTCGATGTCACAATATCTCATAATGAGCGAATTAACAATTATCAATTTTCGCGGAATATGCCTGATACCCGTATGGGTTAAATTCAAGGCGCCAAAAATTATTGTATTTCCATCAGGCTTCTTAATGAACTCAATATTACTGTCAAAAAGAAACTCATAGAAGCAGGGGCTGAATTTACACATGCGTCTTCTCCTGCACCGGCAAATGTATGATGTTATGACGTTAAAATAGCCACGCATTTAAACACATTTATTATCGAGTAGAAAGTACTCTACCACGTGAATTAGTTGATAGGGGCTAATTGTGATATACCGGTGATGAACGGCATGGCAGTTTATGGCATGGAATCAAATGTCGCCATTACATTGACAGGTTACTTTAAATCTTACCTGAACAGTATATTCATTTTACCGCAACCTTTAAAAAATTATGCGTAAGATTAGCGAAGCGTTTATGGCCGGGGACTGTCCCGCACCCATAAACGCGTTCAGACAAGAGTATTGATTTTTACCCGTCGGCGGCCAGGCTATTGCTTATTGGCAAAGCATCTTGATTTGATACTGCACATTATCCAATAGACAATAATGGAAGCCATTAACGAATTAAGCGCCGCAATTCCGGCGTCCAATAGAAGGCCGGTCACGCTCCCGACCACGCAGGCCATAATGGCATACCAGCCGATGGCGGGGGTCAATGCCGGGTCCGGTAGGGTCTGACGGTCGCGGGAGCGGTCGAGGAGCCGGCGGCTGGTCCGCAGCAGATAATAATCACAGACCATGACGCCGGCCACCGGAGGAAAGACCACGCCCATCAGTATCAGGAAATGCTGATATCGTTCCAGAATGCCGAAGAGCGTCAACAGGGTGCCGCAGGCGCCTAATATGACCGTCAACCAGCGAAAACTGCACTTCCTGCCGGTAATGCCTTCGAAAGCGGTAGCCAGACCCAGCGAGGACGAATACAAATTGGCGTCGTTGATTTTCACCGCCGACAAGATTACCGCGGACAAGCCCACCCATCCGGCGGTACGCGTCATCACGGCGACCACATCCGAGGTGTGCAGCGCGTGGGCAATCAGTATGGCAATACCATTAACCACCAACTCGCCGACCAGAATCGAGACGGTAATCATCCAGAAGACATGGCGGCCGTTTTTGCAGTAGCGGCTGATATCCGCGGTGGTCACGGCGCCGACGATACAGCCGCCCGCCACGCTGGTGGCCGCCAGACCCAGCGCCATGGGTTCGCCGACGGGCGCGGCGGCGGCCAGCGCGACAAGATCATGGCCGGACAGCAGCTCCAGCGCAATCCAGCCTATCACCAGAAAGAATAACGGTACCGATATCATGGCCGTCCAGCCCAGGGCGCGAAAACCGAAGGCGACCAGGGCGGTAAGCGTCATGCCGGTGATGACCGCCGACCAGCCGAAACCGAGCCTGCCCGCCAGCATATAATCAACGCCATGGGCAAAAATCGCGTTCTGCACGCCAAACCAGCCTAACAGGCTGATGGCGATGATAACGCCGATCAGCACCGAGCCCGCCTTGCCGAAACCGCACCACCGGGCCAGCAGGCTGGTGGATAACCCCTCCCTGGCGGCCGCCATCCCCATTCCCAGGCTGACGAACTCCAGGATCAGGCTGCCGAGGAAGGTGGCGAAGAGCGCCTGGTAAAAGGTCATGGCATGGCCGAGCATCGCCCCGAGGAGAAATTGCCCCAGGGTTGTGGTGATGCCGATGCGGATCAATGCAACGGTGATAAAACCGGAGCGCTGCGCGCGGGGGACGCGGGAACAGGCGTAATCATCGGCGGCCCTATTGCTGTTTTCCATACGTATATCCTTATCGTGTGAATTGCGCCGGATATTTTCTCGGCGTTAAATATTTCCTGGTTATATAATTAATTCTTTAAATTAATTTAAATAAATATAAAAAATAAATGTGTGAAATATCGACCTCCTCGCGTTCAACGCCGAATATTCTATAGTGAACCGGCATTTCCACTCGCTATCAATATCTTTTTAGCACCTATGGACAGTACTATGCTTAAACATTATGATAGGCATAAAGACAAGTTGTGATTAATTAGGTGGCTCACCAATGGAAGTTTATATGAAATGCGCTGCTGGGATAGCTGAGCGATTTGCAATCGTCATATCGCCGCAGCTCCTGATGTTTTGGGATAATTCCAGCGAGCCGTGGGGGGTCAAGAATATCGAATCACGTTATGCCTATGCAAATAAAGCTTATTATGACCTGATAAATATAAAACGATCCCTGCACAATATCGAAGGCAGCCTGGACGATCAGCTGCCCTCGTCAATTGCGGAATTCGCCTGGCATTTCAAAGAGCATGACCGCAGCACCTTGCAGGTCAAGGATCGGCTCTGTTCGCTGGAAATCCATCGGTATGGCAGCGAACAGCTGCTTCAGCCCTACTATTTTGATAAATTCCCGTTATTTGATCATAAAATCGGCAAATGTATCGGCACTATTTTCCATGCCCGCAAGTTTGAACATTTTTCCCTGCTGAAACATATCAACGGCGAGCGGCCCACGTTCTTTTGTTTTTTCCCGCCGGAGCAATTATTCTCCGACGGCGAACTGGACGTAATATTTTATGCATTGCAATCAATGAGCAGTAAAATTATAGCCAAAAAGCTTAATCTCTCTTTCCGAACCATCGAAAACAGATTGCTGGTGATTTATAAAAAAGCCGGCGTGCACTGTTTGAGCGGATTAGTGGATTTTTGCCGCGCCAAGGGTTTCGATCGTTATATTCCGCAAAAATTTTTCTGCGCCGGCAGCCAGTTGATAAATGCTTATCCTAAAAACCGGCCCCTCATGCCCGTCTCCCGTAATCATTTCACCGCCTAAATCTTCAGCCTGGCGCGCATGACCGCGGGCGCAAAGGCCGGGCCTGACTTCCTGCGCTATAGTTAGCTCTACATGACTAAACTTAGCGGCATACGCGCCTTTCAGGAAATCAGGGACATGGCTGAATTACCTAAAACCGAGGCGATACGACGCATTGGGGAACATGGCATCATCGGCGATTTGCAGACCTGCGCACTGGTCGCCGTTGACGCCAGCATCGACTTTTTCTGCTGGCCCGACCTTGACAGTCCGTCGGTGTTCAGCGCCCTGCTGGACACCGAGGCGGCCGGAGTATTCACCTTATCTCCGGATTGGCCCGAGGCCCGCAGGCAGCAGCTTTACCTGCCGCAGAGCAATATCCTGCAAACCCGGTGGCTGGACAACGCCGGGCTGGCGGAAATAACCGATTTCATGCCGATCTGCGATGATGAAAACCGCATGCCGCGCATTATACGTCGTCTGAAGGTGCTCCAGGGCCAGGCTTGCTTTACGCTGCGCTGCGCGCCGGTGCATGACTATGCCCGCGCGGCCACCCGCGCCCGCCTGGACCACGCAACGGTGGTGTTTACCGCCGCGGGCCAGCCGAGCCTGCGCCTGGCGGCAAGCGTTCCGCTGCATACCGCCTCGGGCAATGCCGCCGTGGCTCGCTTTGTGCTGAAGGCCGGCGAAGAGGCGGAATTTATATTCGGCAGCGCCCGCGATCCGCAGGTTAACCTGGACAATACCCAAGGGTGTTTCGAGACCACGCTGCGCTTTTGGCGGCGTTGGAGCGAAGCCAGTAGCTATAAGGGCCGCTGGCGTGAAATGGTCAGCCGCTCGGCGCTGGCGCTAAAGCTCCTGACCTCCTGGAAACACGGTTCCATCGCCGCCGCCGCCACCTTCGGCCTGCCGGAGCACCTTGGGGGGGCGCGCAACTGGGACTATCGCGCCGCCTGGATCCGCGACGCCTCGTTTAGCGTTTATGCCCTGATGCGCCTGGGTTATACCGAGGAAGCCGGCGCCTTTACCCGCTGGGTCGGCCGCTGCATGGAAAACAGCCAGTTCAAGCCGGATAAGCTTCAGGTCATGTATCGGCTGGACAGCGGTACCGAGCTACCGGAATCCAGCCTGCCGCATCTGTCCGGCTACGCCGGCTCGACGCCGGTGCGTATCGGCAACGAGGCCTACCGGCAGCTCCAGCTGGATATTTATGGCGAACTGATGGATGCCGTTTACCTGGCGAATAAATATGGCGAGGCCATTTCGCACCGGGCCTGGCGGCATATCGTCAACATGATCGATCATGTGTGCAAAAGCTGGAACCAGCCGGATGCCGGTATTTGGGAAATGCGCGGTGAGCCGCAGCATTTCCTGCACTCCCGGCTGATGTGCTGGGTCGCCATCGATCGCGCGCTGCGTCTGGGGATGAAGCGCTCCCTGCCCATGCCCTACGATCGCTGGGATCGGGCGCGCACCGACATCCGCGAGGATATCTGGACCCATTTCTGGAATAAGGATCTAGGCCATTTTACCGCCACGCGCCACGGTCGCGACCTGGACGCGTCCATGTTGCTGATGCCGCTGTTCCGGTTTGTCGGCGCCACCGATCCCGACTGGCTGGCCACCCTGGACGCCATCAGGGTCAATCTGGTCCAGGACGGCCTGGTGCGCCGCTATAATAACGAAAATACGCCATCCGATACCTTGCCCGGTCGCGAAGGCGCCTTTGCCGCCTGCTCTTTTTGGTATGTGGAATGCCTGGCGCGCGCCGACCGTCTGGAGGAAGCGCATTTCGAATTTGAAAAACTGCTCAGCTATGCCAATCCCCTCGGCCTGTATGCCGAAGAGTTCGACCAGCGGGGCTACCCGCTGGGCAATACGCCGCAGGCCCTGACCCATCTGGCCCTTATCAGCGCGGCGTTTTTTCTCGACCGTAAGCTCAGCGGCAAGGAACCGCAATGGCAGCCCTGACGGCCCGCCGCCAAGCTTAGGCCGTTTCCGGCAGCAGGCCGATAAAGGTGGTTTTTTTGCGCGGTCCGGTCATCAGCGATTCCAGCTGCTCGACGCAGCGCAGGTAATGAGCGGTTTTTTTATGCGCCGCCACCGCCTGTTCATCCCGATACGCCTCGTAGATATAAAACCGGGTCGGCAGATGCTCGTCCCGCAGTACGTCAAAGCGCAAATTCCCCGGTTCCTGGATGGAGCCGACATGGTTTTGCCGGAACACCGTCAGGAATTCGTCGATCCTGTCCGCCTTTACATTAATTTCCACCAGCGTCACGTGCATTATTCGTCTCCCTTGGCCGGGTATTGCTCGCTTTTAAACAGCTCATAAGCGCGTTCGGCATTCTCACCCTGATGCACCACCGCCCGCACCGCCTTCAGCATGGCCACCGGCGCCGCTGATTGAAAGATATTCCGCCCCATATCGACCCCGGAAGCGCCCTGATCGATGGCGCGATAGCACATCTCCAGCGCGTCTCGTTCAGGCAGTTTTTTCCCGCCGGCGATGACGATGGGCACCGGACAACCGGCCGCCACCCGTTCAAAACCGGTGTCGGTATAATAGGTTTTGATCACCTGCGCGCCGATTTCAGCGGCAATGCGCGTCGCCAGCGAAAAATAGCGCTGATCGCGCGCCATATCCTTGCCCACGCCGGTGACCGCCATGGTCGGCATGCCGTAGCGCATGCCCTGGTCAATCAGCTGGATAATATTTTTTATCGATTGATGCTCGTACTCGCCGCCGATATAAACCTGCGCCGCCATCGCCGCCACATTCAGGCGCAGCGCATCCTCGATGGATACCGCCACCGCCTCGTTCGACAGTTCGCCGAGAATGGAGTTGGCCCCGGACGCGCGCAGCACCACCGGTTTATTGACCGCCGCCGGCACCTGGCTGCGCAGGATACCGCGCGTACACATCAGCACGTCGGTATGGGGGAACAGCGGCGCGATATGCAGATCGATTCTCTCAAGCCCAGTGGTCGGCCCCTGAAAATAGCCATGATCAAACGCCAGCATCACCGTACGGCCGGACTCGGGGTTGAAAATGCGCGCCAGCCGCGACTGCATGCCCCAGTCAAGCGCGCCGCTGCCCTTGAGGAAAAACGGCGTATGCCGCTGCGCCTCGCCGATGCCAAAATCCTTGCCGTCCCTGATATCGTCCAAATCAGCCATAATCATGTCTCCTGCGAAGAAGGGTTAAAAATCATACTTGTCGATATTGTCTTTAGTGAACTGCACGCGTTCGGGCAGCAGGACGATGCCGTTGTTCTTGGCTTCATATTGATAGCCCTGCACGCTATTGGCGGAGACTTCAACCTCGCCCAGTTGGGGAATGGCCAGCTTATCGCCGACATTCATGTCGCCTTTGCGCAGCATTTCATGCGCGACGTACACCGCAATCCGGCCCTGCTCCACGACATCCCACAGGCCGAAAGTCTGCACCGTGCCGCGCTGGACGTAGGGCCGCATGACGTTAGGCGTGCTGAAGCCGACGATAGCCACCCCTTTGCGTCCCAGATTCTCCGCGGCCTGGGCGGCTGCGGGCAGCGCGTTGGCGTCGGGGGCGATAATCGCATCCAGATCCGGGTAGGCTTTCAAGATGCCCTCGGCGGTTTGCAGGGATTTGGTGGCGTCGTTATAGCCAAACTGCGTGGTGACGATGGTCCAGCCCGGATGATCGGCGCTGATTTTGGCCTTTGCCTCCTTGACCCATTGGTTTTGATCGGTAACGGTTGGGCTTGAGTAAAAAAACGCCACCTTGGCCTGTTCCTTGGTCACCTGTTTGGCCGCCATATCCACCAGCAGCGAGCCGAGCTGTTTTGGCGTGCCCTGGTTGATATAGATCGACCGGCATTCCGGTTTGGTATCCGAATCCCAGGTCAGCACCTTTACCCCACGCGCAATGGCCCGCTTAAGCGCCGGACACAGGCCGTCGGGCGACACCGCCGATACGATAATGGCGTTATAGCCTTGGTTAACAAAATTGTTGATTAACTGCACCTGTCCGGCGACGCTGGGCTCGGTCGGGCCGTCATAAGTGACGTCGATGCCCAGTTCCTTGCCCGCTTTCAGCGCGCCGTTGCCGCCGCTGGTGAAAAAGCCCACGCCCACCAGTTTAGGGATAAAGGCAATGCGCTCGGCGGCCTGGACGACGGTCATACCCGCCGTCGCCAGGAAAAGCGCCCCCGCCATTGCCATGTTGCGCCAGATAGTGTTATCCATGTTCGACTCCATTTATCTCAGAGATATTCATAAGGGAACCCGCGCACGCAGCAGGCGAGTCAGGAAGCGGATTAAAATTTCGCGGTGCAGGCTGGCGGAGCGGCCGATAACCACCAGGATCAACAGCGCGCCGGACAGGGCGCTGCTAACCTGGTTCGCCACGCCCGCCATTTGCAGACCCTGCTGCAAAAAACCCACCAGCAGGGTCGCCAGCGCGGTACCGAGGATCGAGCCGGAGCCGCCGTAGATATTGGCCCCGCCCAGCACCGCCGCGGTAATCGCCGGCATCAGCAGCGCGCCGCCAAGGTCGGACCGGGCGGATCCGAAATAAGACACCAGCAGTACCGCGGCCACCGCCGACGCCAGCCCGGTCAAGCCATACACCGCGCACAGGGTGCGACCGACCGGTACCGCGCTGTAACGCGCCACGCGCGCGTTCTGGCCAATCACAAAGCAGTTGCGGCCAAGGCGTGTACGGTGCATCAGCAGCCAGAAGCCAAGAAGCGTCAGCAGGAACAGCAGCAGCGGCATCGGCAGGCCGCCCGGCGCCAGATTGGCAAAATCGCTGAAAGCGGCGGGAAAGCCGCCGATGCCTTCAAAGCCGGTGGCGCCCGCCAGCCCGGACAACAGCAGGGCGCTGCCGCCGAACAGATACAGCGTCCCAAGGGTTATCACCAACGGATTCACGCCGGTATACAGAATAAGCCCGGCGTTCAGCAGGCCGCATCCCAGGCCGAGCAGCAGGGTAAGCGGGATCGCCAGGGACAGGGGCACACCGCCCTGGAACAGTACGCCGAGCGCGATGGCGCACAGCCCAACGGTGGCGGCGAAAGAGATATCGATCCCGCCGCTGACGATAACCATGGTCAGCGGCAGGGCAACGATGCCGATGGCGATAAAATCGCTGGTGCTGAACAACAGCATATTGAGGTCCAGCATGCGCGGATTCATCACGCCGAACAGCAGGATTTCCGCAAGTAACAGTAATATCAGCGCGACTTCCCAACCGTAACCCTTGAGTATCATCGGTTTCATCAGGCCACCCCGCCATTATTTTTAGTCGTGCCGGCAGGCGTTGCGCGCGCGCGGTTGCCCGGTTTTTTTTTCCCCGCCTTGGCTTTCACCGCCGGCCCCGGCATAAATCGGGCATATTTCTGGCGGCGACGGTTAAGCTCCAGCGCCCGGCGCAGACGGCCGTCAAAAATCAGCACGCCGAGCAGCACCAGACCGGCGATAAAATCGTTCCACCATGCCGGCAGACGCAGCAGTACCAGTACGCTGTCGATCTGCGTCAGGAAAAAGGCGCCGAGGATGGCCCCGATAACCGTACCGGTCCCCCCCAGCAAACTGATGCCGCCCAGTACGCAGGCGGCGATGGCTTTCATTTCCAGCCCGCTGCCGGTCTGGTTGGGCACAAAGCCGATTTGCGAGGCGAAAACAATCCCGGCAAGCGACGCCATAGCGCCGTTAACGGCAAACGCGGTGATACGGATGGCGTTTACCGGCACGCCCAATTGGCGCGCGCCCTGCAGGTTATCGCCCACGGCATAAAAGCTGCGGCCGAATGCGCTGCGCGAGCACAGCCAGAACAGACCCGCCAGCAACAGCAGGATAAGCCAGCCGATCGGCGACACGCCAAACCAGGATGGACTGGACAAGGCCTTCAATCCTGACGGCAGGCCCTCGATCCATTTGCCGCCGGTGAGCAACAGCATCAGACCCCGGTACAACCCCAGCGTGCCGAGCGTGGCGACGATGGCGGGTATCCGGCACCAGGCCACCAGCACGCCGTTAAACAGGCCCGCGCCAAGGCCCGCCAGCAGGGTGAACAGGATAGCCGGCGCCAGCGGCCAGCCGGCGTTGAGCAGCAATCCCAGCGTTACCGCGCAAAGACCGGCGATTGAGCCCACCGAGACGTCGATATTGCGCGTCAGCATCACCAGGGCGGCGCCCATCGCCAGCAGCATCAGGATCTGCGCGCTGCCGAAGATCATCAGCAGCGTTTGGAAACCGATATAGCTGTGATCCAGCGTCCCCAGCAGCACAAACAGCACCAGAATCGCCAGCAAGGCGGTAAATTCCCGATTATTTTGCAAAAGCCTAAGCATCCGCCGCCTCCTGGTTCGGAGCATGGGAACCAAACGCCAAACGCATCATGTGTTCCACGCTGGTTGTGCCGCCCTGCATGGGCGCGCTTAATTCTCCCTGATGCATGACGAATACCCGGTCCGCCAACAGGGTGATTTCCTCCGGATCAGATGAAATCAGCAGCAGCGCCACGTTTTGCGCCACCACCCCGCGCAGCAGTTGATAGATATCGGCGCGCGCCGACACGTCGACGCCGCGCGTCGGTTCATCGACGATAAGCAGCCGGGGCCGCGCTTCCAGGCACTTGGCAATCAACAGCTTTTGCTGGTTGCCGCCGGAGAGGGTGCGCGCCGGCTGATCGGGGTCGCTATAGATAATGCCAAGGGCGCGGTGATAGCGCTCCAGGGTGGCCTTTTCCCGGCGCGTATGCAGCCACCAGCCGCGGCGCCCGGCGCTCAGCGCATCGGTATTCCAGTACAGCGGCGCATCCAGGTACAGTCCGGATGCCTGACGGTCCTCCGGCAGGTAGACCAGCCCGGCCGCCAGCCGCTCCGCCAGCGTCAGCGAGGCGATATCGCGCCCCTCAAGCCGCAGTTGCCCGCCGCGCAGCGGGCGCAGACCGTACAGCGTTTCCGCCAGTTCCGTTCGCCCGGCGCCCACTACGCCCGCCAGGCCGATAATTTCCCCGGCGAAGACGTCGAACGTGACGTCCTTGAATCCCTCGCCAGTGAGGCCGACGGCTTGCAAAACCGGCCCGCGCGCGCCGAAGCCATGGCGCCGGCCCGGTAATTCGAGCCACATTTTCTGTTCTGCCGGCAGGCTGTCCGCCCGCGCCAATGGAGCAATCGCCTGGATAAGGGCATCGGTCGTCAAATCACCGATGGCGCCGCTAAGCTGGATGGCGCCGTCGCGCATCACGCTGACCCAGTCCGCCAGGGCATGGACCTCCGGCAATTTATGGGAGATAAACACCACGCCCACCCCTTGCCCGGTCAGGCCGCGCACCTGCTGAAACAGGCGCTGGGTTTCCGCGGGGGTCAGGGAGGCCGTGGGTTCGTCGAGGATCAGGATGCGCGCGTCGCGCATCAGGCCGCGCAGGATCTCCACCAGTTGCTGATCGGCAACCTCCAGCGTGCCGGCCGCGGCATGCAGCGGCAGGTCACAGCCCAGGCCGCGCAACAGCTCCTGCAATTTACGGCTATCGGCCTGATGGCGCGGCAGACGGAACAGGATGTTTTCTTTAACCGTCATGTTGGCGAACAGCATCGGTTCCTGCGGCACCAGATAAATGCCCAGCTGATGCGCCCGGGCGGGCGTCAGCGACGGGCAATGTTCTCCCATGACATGCAGGGTCCCGCTATCCGGCGCCACCACGCCGGCGATGATTTTCATCAACGTCGACTTGCCCGCGCCATTGCCGCCGAGCAGGGCATGCACTTGTCCCGGCAGCAGGGAAAAAGCGATCTTTTTTAATACCGCCACGCCGGAATAGTGCTTGCTGACGTTCTGCACGCTAAGCAATGGCGTGGGGGACATCGGAGATGATGACATCATGCTGCCTCGGCCGGATTTGAACAAATGAATTTATAATTCAAAACTGTTCATAAGCCTAGTTTGACCGCTATAATAAAACAGTCAGATCGATCACATTTTATTCATCTCGACGTTATTGGTCCTTCTGGCTCCCTGGCACAGGTCGTTTTTGTCGTCCCCATCACAAATCAACTTTGTGGTTAAGTGAACAATTGATTTAAATTTTAATAAGTGTTCTATATGAAGAAAAATAATCCGGATCATTTCAACCCAGCGGACAGCAGCATGGCCGAGCAGGAACTGTTAGCGCGCGTAGCGTGGTTTTATTATCACGACGGCATGACCCAGGGAGACATTGGCGAGCAGCTTGGGCTGACCCGCCTTAAGGTGTCGCGGCTGCTGGAAAAAGGCCGCCAGTCCGGGGTCATTCGCGTGCAAATCAACTCCCGGTACGAGGGATGCCTGGAGCTGGAAAACCAGTTGATGGAACGTTTCGATTTACGGCATGTGCGGGTCCTACCGGCCTTGCCGCGACGGGATATGAGCCAGCGCATCGGCATCGGCGCCGCACAGGAGATCATGAAACAACTGCGGCCGCAGCAGCTGCTGGCGGTGGGCTTTGGCGAAACCGCCATGAGTACGCTGCAGCACCTGAGCGGCTTCATCACCTCGCAACAGATAAGGCTGGTGACCCTTTCCGGCGGGGTGGGTCCCTATATGACCGGCATCGGCCAGCTGGACGCCGCCTGTAGCGTCAGTATCATCCCGGCGCCGCTGCGCGCGTCCTCGGCAAGCGTGGCGGATATTTTCCGCCAGGAGCGCAGCGTGCGCGATGTGATGCTGACCGCCAGCGCCGCCGATATCGCGGTGGTGGGCATCGGCTCGCTTAGCCAGAAACGCGAGGCGACCATAATGCGCTCGGGTTATATCAGCGAGGGTGAACAACTGTTGTTCGGACGCAAGGGCGCGGTGGGCGATATTCTTGGCTATTTTATGCAACGAAACGGCGAACTGGCCGCGTCCATGCCAATCCATCAGGAACTGATCGGCGTATCGCTGCGCGATTTAAGCAATATACCCCAGGTAATCGGCGTGGCGGGGGGCGAGGAAAAGGCCGAAGCCATCCTGGCGGCGCTTGCGGGCAAACATATTAACGCCCTGGTCACGGAAGAAAGCACGGTGAGGGCGATGCTCGATATGCTGTAACCCATACTCATAACGCGCCACGGCGCGAATAAAACAGAGATAAAACCATGACCCTACTCTGTAACCCTACGCACAACGCCGCCGATCCCACCGGCGATTATCTGATGGCGATCGATGCCGGCACCGGCAGCATCCGGGCGGTGATTTTTGATACCCAAGGCAATCAGGTGGCCGTAAACCAGGCCGAATGGCGGCATTTGCCCGACCCCGCCATACCCGGTTCCATGGACTTCGATCTGGACAACAACTGGCAACTGGCCTGCGGATGCATACGCCAGGCGCTGCAACACGCTGGGCTGGCGCCCCAGGCGATACGTGCGGTGGCCACCTGCTCCATGCGCGAAGGCATTGTGCTCTACGATCGCCACGGCAAGCCCATCTGGGCCTGCGCCAACGTCGATGCCCGCGCCAGCCGCGAAGTCGCCGAACTCAAGGAACTGCACGAATATTGTTTTGAGCGCGAGGTATATGAATATTCCGGGCAAACCCTGGCGCTAAGCGCCATGCCGCGCCTGCTGTGGCTGGCGCATCACCGGCCGGACGTCTACCGCCGGGCGGCAACGCTTACCATGATAAGCGACTGGCTGGCCTATATGCTCAGCGGCGAATTGGCCGTCGACCCTTCGAATGCCGGCACCACCGGCATGCTGAGCCTTTCCAGCCGCGACTGGCAACGCAGTCTGCTGGATATGGCCGGCCTGCGCGCTGATATGCTCTCGCCGGTGCGTGAGACCGGCACGGCGCTGGGCGAGGTCACGCGCGTGGCGGCGCATGCCTGCGGGCTGGCGGCGGGCACCCCGGTTATCATGGGCGGCGGCGATGTGCAGCTCGGCAGCCTGGGACTGGGCATCGTGCGGGCGGGACAAACCGCGGTGCTGGGGGGCACCTTCTGGCAGCAGGTGGTCAACCTGCCCGCGCCGATGACCGACCCGGATATGAATATCCGCATCAATCCCCATGTCATCCCCGGCATGGCGCAGGCCGAGTGCATTAGCTTTTTTACCGGCCTCACCATGCGCTGGTTTCGCGACGCCTTTTGCAGCGAGGAAAAGTCCATTGCCGCGCGCATGGGCGTCGACGCCTACAGCCTGCTTGAGGAAATGGCGGCCCGCGTGCCGGTGGGCTCCCATGGCGTCATGCCGATATTTTCAGACGCCATGCATTTTAAATCCTGGTACCACGCCGCGCCTTCGTTTATCAATTTGTCCATCGATCCGGACCGGTGTAATAAACAGACGCTGTTCCGCGCCCTGGAAGAAAACGCGGCGATTGTCTGTGCCTGCAATCTTGAGCAGATTGCCCGTTTCTCGGGCGCGCGCTCGCCCTCGCTGGTATTCGCCGGCGGCGGATCCAAAGGCAAATTATGGTGCCAGATCCTCAGCGACGTCACCGGCCTGGTGGTAAAGGTGCCGGAGGTCAAGGAAGCCACGGCGCTGGGCTGCGCCATCGCCGCCGGGGTAGGCGCCGGCATCTATCCCTCGCTTGCCGAAACCGGCGAACGTCTGGTGCGTTGGGAACGTGAATATCAGCCCGACATGGAAAACCACCGGCGCTACCAGGAAATGAAAACCAATTGGCAGGCGGTATATGCCGACCAGTTGGGCCTGGTGGATCACGGCCTGACCACCTCGATGTGGAAGGCGCCCGGCCTGTAAACCGGGGGAGCCGCTGCGCGGGACAGGCTACCGGCCGGGCGATGCGTCCCGGCTGGGCTGGGCTGGGCTGAACAGGTGATGGGTACAAACATTTAACTTGATATAAAATTAAAATACAAATAAGTATATTAATAATTGAATATGTAGTGGATAATTCGTTTATTATATTTTTTATTCTTATACTCAGAGGTATTTACTTCGCGCCGGCTTCTCATTTATACTGCAACCGTTGTCGCGTAAAGTGCCCGTCACTTAACAAGGATGACAACGGTACGCCGTGCCATATTTTATGGTGCGGCGTTTCCTTATTATTAATATTAAAAGTGCGTTATATTCAAGCTATACTCTATAAATCCTCAGTGAGCAATGATTATCATTGGACCCATCAGCCGGCGGAGCGGTTAAAGCGACGCGCATAACGATGCCGGCAATCAAGCAGGCCCATAATCAAAGCAAAAGCAATATTGTTCATTATATTACTTTTCACCACAATTATATGAAAAAGGTGGTTGACGTAAAGGTTTCGCTAAAATCCAGCACCTTAAAACCGCGTTTATCTTGCGTGAGTATCGTTCTGGCGCCAGATTGCCATTGAAACGAGGTCGCCGGGCACAGGCTTATCAAACAATTATTTTGCCGTTCGCTATAATCCGTATGGGCATGCCCACAGCACAGCGCCTTGACATCAGCATAACGTTGACATATTTCGGTCATTTCCCCGCCATTAAGCAGCATGCAATCATCCACCAAAGGTATCCCCGCCGCCACCGGATGATGATGCATCAAAAGCGCTATATTATGCCCCCCGCACGCCAGGATCCTGTTCGTCAAGGACTGCTTTGCCGCAGCCGACAACAGACCGCTGTCCTGATTCTCCAGCACGGTGTCAACATAGATAAACCTCCAGTCATCACCGGCTAGATCATCTATATTTCCGACGCTCTTGTCCGCATCGAATATCTCAGCCAGGTTTACCGGATTATCATGATTACCGCCAAAGGCGTAAATGGGTAGATTTAATCTTTTCATTTGCTGTAATGCGAGCCGGTAAGACGCCAATGATCCGTCATCGGAAATGTCACCGGTAACAATTAATGCTTCACATCCAACATCATGCTTGCCTATAATAAAATCTATTACCGCCGTCAGTCCGTTATAGGTGTTATAGCCATGCAAGGTGGCGTCAGAGGTTGAACACAGATGGCAGTCGGTAAGCTGGATTATTTTCATTTATCTTCTCCAATAAAATAATTTTCCATATAACCATATCAATTCAAGGATTGCAGCACTGGATGATAGCGCTATTTTTTGAGCCAATAAATAATTACACCAATACTATTATTGTCAGTAAATAATTTATATAAGCATTAATCAATAAATCCATAGACTCGCCGAATAAGCGCAAACATCGACAACACGATAAGATAATATATATTATAAATGAGTAACGTGACATTTTAATGAATTAGAATAACAAAGCGTTAACGCGGCGCCGGGCGCCACGGCCGATCGCGTCTGCGGCGCCGGGTTGCATCCCCACCCGTTTTTGGCGGATGATGTGGTTCTTCACCATTCAACCATAAGAAGGGAACAACATGCGGATTTTAGTTGTCGGCGCGGGCGCCACCGGCGGTTATTTTGGCGGTCGGCTGAGCCAGGCCGGACGTGACGTGACGTTTTTGGTGCGCGGCAAGCGGGCCGACGTATTACGGCATAACGGACTGCATTTAATCACGCCCGATGGGGAGATAACGTTGCAACCGCGGCTGATCACCGCAGCGGAAATCAACCAGGCCTATGACATCATCCTGTTGACCGTAAAAGCATTCGGCCTTGAATCCGCGCTTAACGATATTGCCCCCGCGGTAGGGCCGGAGACTATTATCATGCCGATACTCAACGGTATGAAGCATCTGGAGGTCCTGACCGCCCGTTTCGGCGAGCATGCGGTTATCGGCGGGTTGTGCAAAATAGCCGCCACCCTTGATGAACAGGGCCGGGTGGTGCAGCTTAGCCGTTTGCATGAATTGACCTATGGCGAACGTGACGGCTCGATATCCGATCGCATCGGCAGGCTTGATGCCCTGTGCAGGGACGCGGGTTTTACCGCCCGGTTATCGACGACAATTATCAATGATATGTGGGAAAAATGGTTGCTGCTGGCAAGCCTGGGCGCCATTACCTGCCTGATGCGCGGCAATATCGGCCAGGTGGCGGCGGCCCCGGACGGCGACCTGTTCGCCCGTTCGGTGATTAACGAAATTCTGGCGGTGATCGTCTCGGCGGGCTATCAACGGCGCGAAAACTATATCGCGGACACCACCGCGCTGCTGACCCTGAAAGATTCCACGCAAACGTCTTCCATGTACCGGGATATGAACCAGGGTTACCAGGTGGAAGCGGACCAGGTGCTGGGCGATCTGGTGGCGATCGGCAAGCGCGCGGGGCTCGTTACCCCCTTGCTATGCGCCGCCTATACCCATCTGGCGGTCTATCAGCGCAGTCGGGGCTAGTGCGGCGATGTTGCGGGTCTGGCGCAGAAAAATAATTTAAAAAAAAATGAATAAATTAGTCCGATGAGGTGTTTACTCTGTATTCCACTCAGGCAATCAGGATACAGGCATGCCAACCACATCCTTCTCATCGGAAACCGCGAACTCGCAACGCTATGATAAATTGACCATCACGTTGCATTGGGCAACGGCGCTGATCGTTATTTTTCTTTTCGCCAGTTCGCAGATATGGGAGCAACTGGAGCGCGGCACGCCTTGGCGTAAAGGGCTTCAGTCGCTGCATATCTCGTTCGGCATCATGCTCGCCGTCATTATCATCACCCGCCTGATCTGGCGCGGCGCGGCAGGGAAACGTTTACCCGCCGCCTCGTCGTCGGTATGGATGCACCGCATCGCCAAGCTTACCCATTGGGCATTGTACCTGCTGCTGATAGGCCAGGTTACCCTGGGATTTCTGTTCCGCTGGGCGCAGGGCGAGCCTTTTATGTTTTTCGGGCTGTTTCCCATTCCTGATGTTTTTGGCGTCGACCCTATGCTGCGACGAACATTCGGCATGCTGCATTTCTATACCGCGTGGACCATCATTATCCTTGCCGGCCTGCATGCCTGCGCGGCGCTGTTTCACCATTACGTACTGCGTGACGGCACGCTGAGAAGAATGATACCGCCGGCGAAATAACGTCCTGACATTGATCCCTTAACCACCGGAGTGCTAGCCATGTCTTATTCATATGCTATGACCAAATTCATAACACGCGTTCTGCCGCTGGCGGGCGGCGTTATGCTGGTGCTTTCCGGCGCGGCGCAGGCCATGGGCGACAGCTCGACCACCACGCCCACCTGCCCCAAGGGACAACTCTATGACTCCCGTACCAAAAGCTGCATGGTGGATAAGGGAAGCATGATTCCCGATACCGATCGTACCCGCTATGCCTATTCCCTGGCGAAAGCCGGACGTTATGACGAGGCGTTGGCAGTGTTGGATACCCTCAGGCAGCCCAATACCGCCCAGGCCTGGAACTATCGTGGTTACGCCACCCGTAAACTGGGGCGCACCGACGAAGGGATCGGCTATTATCAAAAATCCATCGCCCTGGATCCGCATTATGCGCAGGTGCGCGAGTATCTTGGCGAAGCCTATATGATTAAGGGACGCCCGGACCTGGCCAGGGAACAGTTGGCCACCATCAAAACCCTGTGCGGCACCGGCTGCGAGGAATATAAGGATCTGGCGGATGCCATTAACGGCCACCCCGAGTCTTAATGCGCGCCGGCGGGCGGCATGCCGCCGACATATTCCCACACATTCGATAAGGTATTGAATACGGCCGGGAGAGGGCAAGCGTGAAAGCAGATGAGATCAGAGGCGAACTGGGACACCATCTGGCGCGTCTTTGGCGTTATGGCATGGTGTTGTCACGCAAGCATGATATTGCCGATGATTTGGTCCAGGCGACCTGCGTGCGCGCGCTGGAACGCGCCGGGCAGTTTGCCGCCGGGACCACGCTGGATCGCTGGCTGTTCACCATCCTGCACTCGATCTGGGTCAATGAGGTCCGGTCACGGTTGATTCGCCAGGGCCAGGGATTTGTCGACATTGACGACGTCGATAGTCAAACCGACGACCACAACGCGCTAAATGATATTTTAGCCAACCAGATTATGACGCGGGTCAACAGACTGCCGGAAGCGCAGCGCAACGCGTTGTTCCTGGTCTACGTGGAAGGGTTTAGCTATCAGGAAGCGGCGCAAACCTTATCCGTACCCATCGGCACCATTATGAGCCGCCTGGCGACCGCCCGGCAACGATTGGCAAACGACGCCGCCATCGGTGCCGCGCGGACCATGGCGGAGGGGGATATCACATGACGCAACATCACCCTGCCCCGCCATTTTCCGACGAAATCCTGGTGGCTTATCTTGATGATGAATTGAGCGCTGAACAACGCCGCCAGCTAGAGGAACGGCTCAGCCAGGACACCGGTCTGGCCGCGCGTTTGGCCCATTTGGATCGCGCCAGCCTGCCTTTTCGCGCGGCTTACGCCGGCATGTTGGAGCAGGCGCCGTTAGCGCGGCTTCAGGCCGGACTGGAAACGCTGGGCGACGGGCCATCATCATCGCCGTTGCCGGCATCGCCCGCCACGGGTGTGAGCCGGCGCCATCTGTTGGCCGCGGCGCTGGCGTGCCTGGCGGTGGGCGGCGTGGCTGGACGCCTGTCGGCGGGCTTGGCCGGCCGCGAAGCCGACGACGACGGCTGGCGCGGACTGGTTGCGCAATATATGTCGCTTTACACCAATGAAACCTTTGCCGACATGCCGGAGTCCATTGCCCTGCGACACCGGCAATTGCACAATATCGGCGCCAGGCTGGGGCTTGCGCTTGAGCCTTCACGCTTGAACCTGCCGGGCGCCGAACTGAAGTTTGCGCGCATGCTGCGCTACGACAGTCAACCCATTGCGCAAATCGCCTATCTGGACAATAGCTATGGCCCGCTGGCGCTGTGTATTACCACGGCGAATCGCGTCGGCAACCATGGCGCGCAAAGCGAAGTCCGCCGGCAGATGAATGTGGTGTACTGGACCGCGCAGCAGCATCAATTTATGCTGATTGGCCATAATCCTGCGCCTGACATGCAGGCATTGGCGCAAAGATTGATGCTGGGGTAAGGGCAACGATGGGATTGGCGCCGGGCGATGGGATTGCCGCCGGCGGACCCTGGTTTACCAAAGTCAGGCGGCGCGCGAAGCCATGGCTAAAAAATCAGGCTTCGACGGGGGCAAGCAACCTGAAGTCCGCGCCGATGCGGGTTAACTCCGGCCAGACCGCCATCAAGGAGGACACAATACTGTCCAGATCCTCCCGGGTCGCGCCGTCGCGGGCCTGAACCGACATGCCTTGCAGCGTGCAGGCCAGATATTTCGCCAGGGCGGCGATATGGGTGCCGGCCGGTAGCTCTTCCCTGGCCTGGCGGGCCAGCAGGAATTCCCGCAGGGTATTCTCCTGCAGGTGATGGCGCGTGCGCAGCAGTTCGGCGACATCCTCCGACGATGCGGACAGCGCCGCCGAGGTGCAGATGATAAAGCAGCCCGAAGGCAGGCTTTTATCGGTGAAGGTGGCCGCCGCGGCGCGGAAAAAATCTTCTACCGCTTCGGTGATTGAACTGCCGGGACGGGTGAGCAAGGCCTTGCCCTTCTCGGCGAATTTGCTGACGTAGCGTTCGACCGCCGCGCGAAACAGCCCTTCTTTATTACCGAACTCGGCATACAGCGTAGGGGCCTTGGCGCCGGTGGCTTCCACCAGGTCGGCCATTGAGGTGGCTTCATAGCCATGCCGCCAGAACATTTCCAGCGCCTTGTCCAAAGCGATGTCGCGGTCAAACTGCTTAGGGCGCCCACGACCCTTCTTCAGACATGCTGCTTGTTCGATGCTCATGACACCCTCGCTGGCCAGAACTGCGTGATTGAATAATTAACGTCCATTATAAAAAATCCTTGGTCCGCTGTCGAGGCCGATTTCACATTTTGTCAAGGCCTTCGCGTGGGGTCTTTGACCGCCCGGATTAGCTCGCGGCCATCGCAGAACTGCTAAAACAGACCGCACCATTGCAGCCATGGAGGTGGGGGAAAAAAATTATTACAACAACATCCTTATTGCATTTGTAATAATTAATCTAATAATAAGAATTATGGGCCGTTTTAAGTACAAACTACTGTAATAAATGAAGCACATCTTATTTAAATGGCCGGGAAAACATTACCGCATAAATAAGAAGTTCAAAGTTTTTCAGTGATTCTTGCCAATATTAGCCAAATTATTCCGTTTTGTGACATTTCGTTTAAGTTTCTGGATTTCAATTACGCTAACATCCTGCCGACAGAAAATACTCTTGAACAAATTTTTCTACTTCTGATATATATTTCAATAAAGGATAAACTCATGAAAAAGCTTTGCATCGCGCTGGCAGCCTGCGCAACCCTGGGAACCAGTTTTATCGCCTGCGCCAATGAACATTCGGTGTCATTGGGATACGCGCAAAGCAAGTTTCAGGCGTTCACACTTAAAGGTCTCAATTTTAAATATCGTAATGAATGGGACAGTTCATTGAGCGTTATTACTTCATTGACAGCGTTGGGGCATACGTCCCCTTCCGAATTGGCATATGAAGAAAAAACGACAACAATGTCAGCTGTCAATGCAAAATTTACATATATTTCACTGGCTGTCGGTCCCGCGTACCGGATTAACAATTTTGTCAGCATCTATAGTTTAATCGGCTATAATAGAAGTAGTGTTCGTTTTGAAGGCCAATCATTAAATATTCCGACTGAAAAAATTAAAAATTTTAAAAACGATGAACATAGCCATTCCATGATGTACGGTGCCGGCATACAGATTAACCCACTGGATAATATAACGGTAGATTTGGGTTATGAAGGTACGAAAGTCAAATCCACAAAAGACAAAAAAGATGCTGTTAACGGCTTCAATATCGGCGTAGGCGTCCGTTTCTAAGCGGTATAGTTAATCCCTGTAAAAAAATGACCTGGCAATGATCATTATTGGCTGTTCAACCCGTAACATCAGTTATTAGCTGCCTTCAATAAAACCAAACCTCCGCTACGCCTTGTCCATCGCCGGTATTATAGCCGGCGGTGGGCTTTAGCGCGGGTAATGATTACAATACGGCGAAGACAATCATCCCCACCACCGCGCCGGTAGTCCCGAGGATGGTTTCCATAACGGTCCAGGTCTTCAAGGTTTGCAGTTCGGTGGCGCCGGTCAGCTTGCCGAACAGCCAGAAGCCGGCATCGTTGACGTGGCTGCAGACGATGGAGCCGCCGCCGATGCACACCGACAGCGCGGCCATCTGCGCGCCGCCAAATCCCAGCGGCGCCACCACCGGCATGATAAGCCCGACGGTGGTGAGGCAGGCGACGGTGGCGGAACCCTGGATAATGCGGATGGCGGCGGCCAGGACAAAGCAGGCCACGGCAATCGGCAAACCGGTGCTTATCAGGGCATTGCCCAGCGCCGGACCGACGCCTGAATCCACCAGCACCTGTTTGAATACCCCACCGGCGCCGGTTACCAGCAGGATGATGCCCGCCGGCTGCAACGCCGCCGAGCAAATATTCATCACCTTGTCCTTGCTCATGCCCTGGCGATAGGCCAGGCCGTAGATGGCCACCAGGCAGGCGAGCAGAATGGCGATAAAGGGGTGGCCGACCAGTTCCATCCAGCGATACAGGGTCCCGCCCTGCGTAACAAAGCGTACGCCGATGGTTTTAAGCCCGACCAGGATCAGCGGAAACAACACCAGCGAGACGCTAAAACCAAACGAAGGCAGCTCGCCGCTTTTCAGCTCCGGCCCGGCGACATCCGCCGGCACCGGAATAAACACATACCGGCTGATCACGCTGCCGAATACCGGGCCGGCCAGGAGCATGCCCGGGATTGCCGCCATCAGGCCGATGGCTATCATCCAGCCAAAATCCGCGTGCATCTGCGAGGCGAGCAGCATCGGGGTCGGACCAGGCAACAAAAATGCCGCCGCCGCCGCGACGCCGGCAAATAAAGGCACCAGCAGCTTGACCAGATTCCCGTCGGTACGGCGCGCGACCGCAAACACCACGCCAATGAGCAGCATGACCGCCACTTCAAAAAACAGCGGCAACGCGCAAATCAGCCCCACGATGCCCATGGCGAGAAAGGCGCGGCTCTCGCCGAAACATTTAACCATTTTACCGGCGATTTGATCCAGCGCGCCGGTTTCATGCAGCACCTTGCCGAACATCGATCCCAAAGCGACGACGATGGCCAGGAAACCCAGCGTGCCGCCCATGCCGGCCTGCATGGTATCGGCAATTTTCTGAAGCGGCATGCCGGAAAAAATACCGGTGCCGACGGAGACCAGCAGCAGCGCGACAAAAGCATGCATGCGCGCTTTCATCACCAGGAACAACAGGATAAGCACCGACCCGATGGCGGTGATAATCAATGTCAATGTACTCATAATGCGTTATCCGCCATATTGGCCATAGTGCCGCCGGTCCCGGGGGCATATCCTTTTTGTTCGATCACCCGACTACTCCCAATCAATAAATGTTACCGGTAACAATAGTCCTGCCTGACAATTAAAAAGGCAAGAAATTAGAACCGGGTCACACTAAAAGTGTGATGCACCTCCAAAAAATGGGGCTATCTCACATTTTTTTTGTAACCATTGTTACCATATCGCTGGTAATCGTTATGCTGGTGGGCAAAACCCACGATGGATTGAAGAAACCACTAATGATGGATTCATTAAAGTTACTGATGGATTAGATTCAGTATTATTTCATTTGGCGCTGAAAGTCGGTTAATTTATGACTGGGCCGCTTTTAAAAATAAAATATAATTGAACTTACTCCTATAAAATCTCTCCAAGGTCATTAGCGTCGGCAGGCCAGGTTGAGGGTTCATTCAATTAACATATAAAATTAATTAATTTAACTTAGCCAGGGGAAAAGCCTATCCTGTGCGTCTATTTTGGGCGTTTTCCATGAATGTTTACGCATTTAACGCTATCCTGCCAATAAGACCGGGTATTTTTTGCAGGTGATATGTTATTATGCTTTCAGTCAACTGATTAATAAAAAAATGAAATGAAAAAAAATAAAATCAATATTATCAATAAGATAATTAAATGGTATGCTTTTTTAAGCGGTTATAAAAAAGGCGCCGCCGGTGAGGGCGGCAATAATGAAATTAGTTGTGTTGTCATCTATTCCACCACCGCATTGGGCGATCTGATCCTTAATACCCCTGCGATCAATGCGCTGCGAAAAAAATTCCCCGATGCCCGGCTGGTGCTGGTTTCCAGCCCAAAGAATAAAGGCCTGGTACAAGACAGCCCCCTGTTTGATGAAGTTTTGTACTGGAACAATAAGTTCAATAATATTTTATATTTTATTTATAAATTACGGCGCCTACGGCCGCAGCTGGCGGTTATTCTCCATTCCTATTTCCCTTACGATATCTTAAGCGTCGTCCTGGCTGGGTGTCCTAATATCTACCGCGACCATTACGGAGCCGAGAGTCCGGCGCTGAACCATTGGCTCACCGCCTACTCGCAAAAGTTCGAGGGCCATACCGTGCAGCGCAAGCTTAACCTGCTGCACACCCTGGGGTGCGATACCACGGCGGCGCGGATGACGATTCCAGTACCGGTTCCGCGCGGGGCAAAACCCATGGATAAGGTGCGCATTGGCTTTCAGTTAGGCGCCTCGCGGGATTTCAGGCGCTGGCCGCCGGAATGCTTCGCCGCCTTGGCCAACAAGCTTATGGAGCAGGATCCCCGGCTGGAAGTGATGCTGATCGGCGGCCAGAACGAACTCTCGCTGGCCAATGACTTTATGGCGCTGATACCGGCGGGTTACCGGCAACGGATCGTGTCGCTGGTGGGTAAAACCGGCCTGCTGGAGCTGGCCTCGGCGATTACCACCTTTGATACGCTGGTGACCGGCGACACCGGGCCGCTGCATCTGGCGATTGCGCAGCAGGTGCGGACCGTGAGCCTGTTCGTCACCGCCAATCCGCTCTACACCGGCCCTAACCAGGACCCACACCTGCATCAGGTGATTTATAAACCGCGGCAAACCCTGTCGCCGGAACTGGCCGGCAGCGCCTTCCCGATGGCGGCCATTACCGTTGATGAAGTCTTTGCCGCCGTGCGCCGGAGTTACCGGCAAGGCCAGGACGACATACCGGATCGGGCAGTGGACGGGTATCATTATGGAACCTGATATGCGCCAGCAGGTGTTCGATTTTATCAGGCCGTTTCGCGAGCCCAATATATGGGGCCGTAGCAAGACCTTGTGCCCGGCCTTTTCGCTGCGCAAGGATTTGAGCTTATCAGCGGACGAATTCGATCACCTGATGAACGACTTCTTTTTGCTGTTTCAGGTCGACGCCAGTCACTACGACCATTTAGCCTATTTCCCGGAAGACAGCTATTCGATGCCCGTCAGGATCATGCGCCAGCTGGGCCTGCGCGTCGGCGCAACACCTCCGTCCAGTCCGCGGCCGTTGACCATCGGAATGCTTATCGCCGCGGCCTGCGCCGGCAGATGGCCGAGACAGGATTAGCTAACGCTCATGTGAGTCGAGTTCACGTAAGGCCTGGTACACCCGCCGGGGTGAAATAGACGCCACATTGTTATCCTCGCCTTGCAACACCGTATGGGGCACCTGCCAGGGCGCCCAGCATACCGGATCGCTGTCGCCGAATAACGCGACAATGCCTTTACCCAGGCCTGCCGCGATATGCATCGCCCCCCCGTCGCTGGTCACCACGCTATCGCAGAGCTGCATGGCCGCCGTCAGCTCATCAAGCGAAGCGGTGGCTATCGGCACTAAAACGGGTAAACGGCAGGCGGCCACAATACGCGCGGCCAGCTCGTCGTCACCGGGATGGGTGGGATTATCCGCGGCACCCGGCGACCAGAGCAGGATAATCCTGCCCGGCCCGGCGGCGGCGATCAAACCCGCCAGCGCAATAAAACTGGCCTCGGGCCAACGCTGCAAAATTCTGCGGGCGCTGATTTGCAGTCCGATAACCGGCTCCCCGGGTACGATGCCATAACGGCCCGCCAGCGCGGCGACCGCGTGCGGATCGGCGCTAAGCACCAGCGGGCCGGCGGGCGAGCGCAGTCCCAGCGGGGAGAGCATACGATGAAAACGTTGTACCAGATGTTCCCGGCTCCCCTCGGGCGGGGTGACCAAATCGGTAATCGCCGGATGGGAACGCTCGCCCAGGGCAAGTATCCTGGCGGCTCCCGACAATGTGCCCCACTTTAATACCCGCCGATCCCAGCGGCTTTTGGCGATCACGGCAATATCGTAGCGCGTGCGGCGGATTTGCCACATGATTTTCAACCGGCGCAGCAGAATGCCAAGACGGGATTCACCCGCGCCGCGATGATGGATTTTCTGGTAGATATAGACGGTGCCGATGTCGGGGTTGCGCGCCAGCACGCCGGCGTTGTAGCTGTTCGCCAGCACATCGACCCGATAGCCGCCTTCCTGGTACAACGCGCTGATAAGCGGGGTGGTCAACAATGTATCGCCAATATTATCCCGACATACCACCAAGGCTCTCATGGAGCGGCTCCGCTGTAGATTGACGGTCGGGACGCTCCCTACCGGGCCACAAAGGATGGTTTATGACCGTCTGTATGACACCGGCGCGTTAGACACGTTCAACTATTAGGAGATAAATGATTAGGTAGTAATAAATATTGGCCCTGGAGCAGGGCCGAAAGGGAGGGGTAACCTTGGGATAGCCGGAAAATCACTTGATCAGGAAGCGGTCCAGGCGCTGATGCAAACGGCGGTTCTCGGTTCTTAAACGCGAGATTTCATCAAGCAGGTTCATCGCCAGCGCGATGCCCGCCCAGTCCAGCGCCAAATCCTGGCGCAGGCGCTGCGCCCGCCTGAGCGCCCGCAACGCCTCAAGCTCAAAGCGCCAGTCGTCGGTTGCGTCATCCTGGGGGGCGATAATGCCCAACGCAACCACTTCCAACAGTTCATCCCGGGAAATACAGGCTGTCTGGCAGATTTCCGTGATTTCCAGGGTAACCCTGACATCGGTCATGGCCTTTTACTCCCATTCCGCACGAGGATTAAACGCACATTGCGCGGCGAGCTGCGTCCACAGGTCGCGGGCGCGATCGTCGGTCTGCGGCGGCATCACCACTTTAATCAAAGCATATAAATCACCGGTACCCTGCTTATTCACCAGCCCCTTGCCCTTGACGCGCAGGTGCTGGCCGGTCTGGCTGTTGGCCGGCACGGTGAGGGTGATCCTGCCGGTAAGCGTCGGCAGCGTGACTTTGGCGCCAAGCGCGGCCTCCCAGGGGGCCAGGGGCAAGGTAACCAGCAGGTTGTTGCCGTCTATGTCGAACAGCGGATGCGGGGCGATGCGGATAATGAGATACAGATCGCCGTTTTCGCCGCCGTTGCCGCCCGCGGGACCCTGGCCTTTGATACGGATGCGATCGCCGTCGCTGACGCCGGCCGGGATTTTAACCTTGAGCGTTTTGCTGACCGGCGCGGCCCGTTCGCCGGGCGACGACAGTTGATAACTGATGGTGCGCTGGTGTTCCTCAAGGGTTTCCTCCAGGAATATCGCCACCTCGATTTCAGCATCCTGGCCGCGTCTTGGCGCGCGGGCGCGCTGTCCGCCACGGGCCTGGCCGCCGAATACCGACTCAAAAAAATCGGAATAATCACGCGGCTCAAAATCGGTTTGCGTCTGGCCGCCGGCGCGTTGGCCGGGTTGCCAGCCGGGAGGCGCCTCGAAACGCCCGCCCTGGCCATATTTGCGCAGCTCATCGTACTCGGCGCGGCGTGCGGTGTCCTTGAGCACCTCATAGGCCTCGGCGACGTCTTTGAATTTGGCTTCGGCATTGGCTTCGGTGCTGACATCGGGGTGATATTTACGCGCCAGCCGGCGATACGCGGTTTTGATCGTTTTAATATCGGCCGTGGGTTCGACACCCAGGGCGGCATAATAATCTTTAAAATCCATACAGCCCTACCGCCATATTTTTTGTGGTGAATCGCGGGTTGAAATCATCCGCTGACGGAAATATCTGCAATTAGGCTAACTTTAGCACTTCGGCCGGTGCATTAAAAGTCCGTGCGGCCGCACGGGATCCGCCGGAAAACGGTGGTGCGTCGCCAGGCAAGATTATCCATTAAGTAGGGTTAAATCAGCGGATCATTGTGATATATGCATCACGAAAACCCGTTAAACAGCAGAAGTCTCTTTATGTATAGCTGGCAGGGTCTCACGCCGGGTGCCGCCGGGCTTCGCGGCCCACACCGCGCCGGCCTTTTTGTCCGATACCGCCTTTAGCTATAGGACAACTGGCGCGCAATGCCGAGCGTGCTGCGCATACTGTGCGACACCTCGGAAAAAAGCCGCGCCATATCGGCCGGTCGCGTCAGGCACGCCGGGTTATGCCCGCGCCCGGGATTTAAAGCTTTCCAGCATGACGGCGATGATAATGATCGCGCCTTTGACCACCTGCTGATTATAGCCGGAGATATTCATCAAATTCATCAGGTTGGAGATGATGCTTAAGATCAGCACGCCGATAATGGTATTGACCACCGTGCCGCGCCCCCCCGCCAGGCTGGCGCCGCCCACCACCACCGCCGCGATCACGTCCAGCTCGAAGCCGATGGACATCACCGGCGAGCCCACGCCGGTACGGGTGGAGGCCAGCACGCCCGCCAGGCCGCAGGCCAGTCCGCTTAAGGCATAAACGGCAAACTTATACCAGTCGACGCGCACGCCGGCGAACCGGGTGGCGGTTTCGTTGGAGCCGATGGAAATCACCAGCCGGCCGAACACCGTATACTGATAGACAAAATGGGCAAGGATGGCAAAAGCGATAAACACATAGACCGGTAGCGGCAGTCCCAATAAATAGCCGGTGCCGAAATTGACATACGAGACATCGTCGATAAAAATCGGCTGCCCCTTGGCGGCAATCAGCGCCAGGCCGCGCGCGATGGTCATCATGGCCAGGGTGGCGATAAACGGGGCGATATTAAAGAAGGTCACCAGGCAGCCCGCGGCGGCCCCCACCAGCGTGGCGATGCCCGCGCCGGCAACGATGGCCGGCAGCACGCCGATTTCCGGGATAAGCAGCGCCACGGCCACCGAAACCAGCGCCATGATCGAGCCTACCGACAAATCAATGCCGCCGGTGAGGATAACAAACAGCATGCCGATGGCCGCCAGGCCCAGCGGTACGCTTTGCCTGAGCACATTGGTGATGTTTTCCGGGCTGTAAAAGCGATCGGATAAAAAATTAGCCACAATCAACATCACGAAAAACACCAGTAATGTAGAGTTATTGGCAAAAAATTTCAGCACTTTGGCACGCATGGCAAAGCCCGTCGTTTTAGTGGGATTGTTTACCGTTTCCATAATTTTTCCTCATCTACACTAAAGCACGTTTAGGTATGGCGAATCTCATGATGTTTTCTTCGGTAATCTGGGCGCCCTGCAGCTCTTTGGTTATCGTGCCCTCGCTCATCACATACACCCGATGGGAAAGGGAAATAACCTCGATCATTTCCGAAGAGATAACGATAATGGCGTAGCCTTTTTCGGCCAGTTCATGGATGACGTTGTAAATTTCCACTTTGGCGCCGACGTCGACGCCGCGCGTGGGTTCATCCAGGATCAGCAGATCGCATTCGGTGGCCAGCCACTTGGCGATCACCACCTTTTGCTGATTGCCGCCGCTCAGGCTGGAGATGGGGTCCTCGACGGAACCCAGCTTAATCGCCAGCCGTTGTCGCGACTGTTCGCTAAACGCCCGTTCGCTGCGATAATTGATAATGCCAAACCTATAACAAACGCGTTTCAGACTGGATAACGTCATATTCTCCCGAATCGGACGGGATAAAATAGCGCCCTGCTCCTTGCGGCTTTCCGGCACCAGGCCGATACCCTGGCGCATGGCGTCGGCCGGGTGGCGGATGGTGATTTCCTTGCCGTTTTTCACAATCCGTCCCCGGGTCATGCGGTCCAGACCGAACAGGCAGCGGGAAATTTCCGTGCGCCCGGATCCGACCAGCCCCGCCAGCCCAACGATTTCCCCTTTCCTGGCGGTCAGGCTGATATCCTTTAACAGCGATTTGGTGGACATGCCGTAGACCTCCAGCACCGTTTCGTCCTGGGGAATGTTTTTGGTCGGATACAGGTTTTCAAATTTGCGCCCCACCATGCTGGAAATGATGTCGTCTTCCGTGCAGGTCTTGGGGTCCAGATCGGTCACCGTCTCGCCATCCTTGATGACCGTAATGGCGTCGGCGATGGCAAATATTTCATCCAGGCGATGGGAGATATACAAAATTGTCACGCCCTGGCCTTTCAGTAATTTCAGCTGGCTGAATAAAATATCGATTTCCCGGTTCGACAAGACCGCCGAGGGTTCATCAAGAATCAATATCTTGACGTCCCGGGCCAATGATTTGGCAATTTCCACCATCTGCTGGTAGGCCACGCTCAGCGTGCCCAAACGCGCGGTGGGCGGTATATGGAAACCCAGGTTGGATAAAACCCGGCCGGCTTTCTGGTTCATCTTTTTCCAGTTAATCAGCCGGCCGCCGAATCCCAGGTCGCCGAGGAAAATATTTTCCGCCACGGTCAGATCCGGCGCCAGCGCCAGCTCCTGGTAAATAATGCCGATATTGTTTTCCCTACTCTGTTTTGGCGTGGTGAAATGGACCTCTTTACCATTGATATAGATGGTGCCGCTATCCTTGATATAAATGCCTGAGAGGATTTTCATCAGCGTCGATTTACCCGCGCCGTTTTCACCGACGATGGCGTGGATGCTTCCTTTCTTCACCTTCAGATCAATACTCTTTAGCGCATGGACTCCGCCAAAGCTTTTTTTAACCTTTTCGATAACGACCGCATACTGGTCCATGAACATACCTCATATCAGCCCCCCTTGTGACAAGGGGGGGGAGACGTTAGAAAAGCGATTTGGCATCGTAGACTTGTTTCACGTTATCTTTGGTAATGAGCACGGTGGGGGTGTAGACATAATCCGGGAAGTCTTTGTTGCCGGCCTGGTATTTGGCGATAACATCCAGCACGGTATTGGTCAGCGTATTGGGGTTATTGGCCGCCGTCGCCTGCAGGTCGCCGCGTTCAATGGCTTCCAGGCCTTTTTTGTAGCCGTCGTGGGCAAATACTTTCACGTCCTGGAGTTTATTGGCGCCTTTAAGCGACAATATTGCGCCCAGTGCCATATCGTCCATTTCGCTGTAGACGCAGTTGATCTTATTGCCCTGGGCGACAATGATGTCTTCCATGGCTTTCAGGCCGCCCTGCTGATCCCAGTTGCCCCAGCCCTGGCTGACGATGGTCAGGTTGGTCTGGTTATATTTGCGCAACTGAGCTTCCATCACGCCGCGAATAAAATTGGTGCGCCGCGCTTCGCCCACCAGATTGCCCTGGTTGCCGCTGATAATGACGCAGTTCATCGGCTTGTTGCCGAACTGATCGACCGCGAATTCGCCGATGGCGATATTATTCTTGGCATTATTGGCCTGCACGCGGGTAATGACCGGCGCATCCAGTGAAATATCGCTGTCGAGGATCACGGTGGGAATGCCGGCGCGTTTGGCGATTTGCGTAATACGCATGCCGGCTTCGGGGTCCTGCGGATTGAGCACCA
Organism: Acerihabitans sp.; assembly: GCF_036398755.1. Classification (NCBI taxonomy): domain Bacteria; kingdom Pseudomonadati; phylum Pseudomonadota; class Gammaproteobacteria; order Enterobacterales; family Pectobacteriaceae; genus Acerihabitans; species Acerihabitans sp. The sequence goes on from NZ_DASWOM010000106.1 coordinate 59,225, forward strand.
GATAATTAATGCCTTGCGAGATCATATCTTCGACATCGGAAATCTGTTTATTCAAATCTCCGCGCGCATCGGTGGTAATTAAATCATAGCCCCGTTCCTTGGCATGGATTTTCATATACTCGGTCAGGCCGTTGAAAAAGGCACCATTGAGGGTTCGGTTGGCAAAACCGACTTTGATTTTATCTTCGGCATGGGCCGATATCGCCACCGAGGCCACGGCCAGCAAAAGACCCGCTAATACTTTTTTCATCGATATCCTTCCTTCTGTTTGTTTACGTTAGGGTAGAGGTAACGTCTTTATTATTCTGTTCAGCATGGGTAAATGGGTCGGCCCGCCGGATTGGACACCGCGTCCGGCGGGCCGGACTCATAGCGCCAGTTTCCTGGCGTCCACCTGTTGGCGATAGAACAGCCGGTAAAGCGCCAGGCGCTGTTGCAATTGCCCGGCGCGGTCGGTCCCGGCGGTAAAACGGGTATGGATAGCCGGCTTGCGGCAAACCTCCGCTTCGTTGCCGCCAGCCGCCAGCCAGCCCAGCCGGGCCGCGCCCAGCGCGCCGCCGGCCGCGCCGTCCCGATGGGTCACCACCGGAATCGCCACCACGTCGGCTATCAGCTGCGCCCACCATGGGCTGCGCGCGCCGCCGCCTATCAGCGAAAATTGTTCGATATGGCTACCGGCCTGTTTCATCACCGCCAGGCCGTCGTCAAGACCAAAGGCTACGCCTTCAAGAACCGCGTAGCCGAGCGATGCGCGCTCGGTGGAATGCGTCAAGCCATGGAACGACCCGCTGGCGACCGGATCGTTATGCGGCGTGCGCTCACCGGAGAGATAAGGCAGGAAAATCGGCGCCCGCCGCTGTTCCTCGAGGCTCAGCGCGGCCACCTCCGCCAGCAGGGTGGGCTCGTCGGTGTGCAGGATCTGGCACAACCATCTCAGTGCGCTGGCGGCGGTGAGCATGACGCTCATCTGGTGCCAGCGGCCCGGCAGGGCATGGCAAAACGCATGCACCGCCGACTGCGGGTTGGGCCGGAAGCTTTCGTTAACGGCGAAGATCACCCCGGAGGTGCCGAGGGAAATAAACGCATCGCCGGTATTCACCGCGCCGATGCCCACGGCGCTGGCCGCATTGTCGCCGCCGCCGCCGGCGATGATAACCGTCGGCGCCAGGCCCCATTCACGGGCGACTTCCGCCTTCAGGGTGGCGGACGGCGCGGAGCCTTCCACCAGCGCCGGCATATGATCCCGCGTCAGGCCGCAGGCGCCGAGCAAGGAATCCGACCAGTCGCGTTTCGCCACATCCAGCCACAGCGTGCCCGCCGCATCGGACATGTCCGAGACTTTTTCGCCGCTCATCATCAGGCGCAGATAATCCTTGGGTAGCAGCACGGTCTTGACGCGGGCGAAGATCTCCGGCTCATGCTTCGCCACCCACAGCAGCTTAGGCGCGGTAAAACCCGGCATCGCCAGGTTGCCGGCTATCTGGTGCAGCTCCGGCGCCAGCCGGGTAAGCAGCGCGCACTCATCAGCGCTGCGGGTGTCGTTCCACAAAATGGCCGGACGCAGCACGTTATCCTGGGCGTCGAGCAATACCGCGCCATGCATCTGGCCGGACAGGCCGATGGCGCGGATCCCCGCCCACAGTTCGGCGTGGCGCGCGCGCAGGCGGCCGACGGCGCGATGGGTCGCAGCCCACCATTGCGCGGGATCCTGCTCCGACCACTGCGGATGCGGACGTTGCACCGTCAGCGGCTCGCCTTCACTGGCGACCAGAGTCCCCGCGTCATCGATAATGACGACTTTGATTTCCGAGGTGCCTAAATCAAGACCGAGATACATATTCGCTCCCCTTCGTTATTGGCTGATGCGGTTACTGTGCGGCGACTTTCGGGGCCTTGGCCACTATCCAGGCGTCAAGCCGGGTAATGGTTTCGCGCAGTAATTTTTCAAAATCCTGGTCGGCGGCCAGCGGCCCGAACAGTTTGGCGTCGCGGGCAAACAGCGCGATGGGATCCGCCGCGCTGAACATGGCATGGGTGGCCGTCGCGTCCAGGATGCCGTCCTGGTAATCGTAAGGCAGTTCGCCGTCATGCCAGCGGCGCATAAAGATGAAAAACAGCGCCGGCAGCACCGCGGTGGCTTTGGGCGGCTGGCCCCGGCGATAACACTCGATAAGGGTCGGGGTGATCATGCCCGGGATCTTGGAGAAGCCGTCGGCGGCGACCCGTTGATTGGTGTCGCGAATATAGGGATTGCTAAAGCGGTCCAGCACCACATCGCGGTATTGCGCCAGATCCAGAGGGCTTGGCGTCAGCGAGGGGATCACGTCCTGGGTGACATAGTCATAGGCCATGCGGCGAATATCCTCGGTGCCGGTGCTTTCATGGATATAGGACTGGCCGATAAGCGTGCCCGCCCAGGCGATGCAGCTGTGGCTGGCGTTGAGGATGCGTATTTTCGCTTCTTCGTACGGCACCACGGAATCCACCATCTCGACGCCGACATGTTCAAGCGCCGGACGTCCGGCGATAAAATGGTCTTCCACCACCCATTGGATAAAGGACTCGCCCATGACCGGCGCGCGGTCGTCCATGCCCAGCTTTTCCTTGACCCGCCCGGCAATATCGGCGGCCGGACGCGGCGTGATGCGATCAACCATGGTGTTCGGCGTGGTAGTATTGGCCTGGAACCAGGCCAGCAGATCCTGCTCGCCGCGCAGGGTCAGGAATTCGGTCAGGCCGTCACGGAAACGTTCGCCGTTGTGGCGCACATTGTCGCAGCTGAGCAGGGTGACGCCGCCGGTATCCTGGCTGCGGCGGGTTTGCAGGATACGCGCGATGGTGCCATAGATAGTGCGTGCGCCGCCCTTCAGGTCGGCCTGCAGGTCCGCGTTGGACTGATCGAGTTTAAAATGCGTATCCAGGTAATAACCGCCTTCGGTTACGGTAAAGGAAATAACCCGGGTCTCAGCACCCGCGCCCTGCCCGACCAACGCCGCCAACTGCTCGTCCCAGGGGATGATTTTGCGGATGGAGGTGATTTTTTCATAGCTGCGCTCCCCGGCCGGCGTCACGGTTTCCAGTGCATATTCCCCTTTCTGTGCCGCCAGGATGTCCAGCAGTTGATTGGCGTCGTCGCGGATATTACCGAGCGCAATCGACCAGCGTTGGTCGCCCTGCACCAGCAGGCGGTGCAGATACCATGCTTGATGCGCGCGATGGAAAGAGCCGGCGCCGATGTGCATCCAGGTAAAGTGTTGTGAAGTGGTCATAATGTATAGTACCTCGCGAAAGGGAGATGAGCATAAGCTCACAAAATGAGTAATTGCCTAGATAGAGAGCTTAATCGAATAATAGCCCATCAAATGAGCTTTAGCTCACAGTTCGCAAATGAGAGATTTACGCCCTCGACTAATGATGGGTATAGTTTCACCACTGCCAAAAGCTGAGTATGATCAATGAGTAAAATCGACAGAAAACTGGATCAGGCCGCCAGGGCCGCCTGGATGTACTACGTGGCGGGTAAAACACAGCATGAGATTGCCGATGTGCTGGGGGTGTCGCGCCAGGCGGCCCAGCGTCTGGTGGCGCTGGCGTCGGAAAACGGCCTGGTCAGGGTGAATATCACCCATCCGGTGGCCGAATGCACGGCGCTTTCCCAACGGCTGGCCCGGTGCTTTGGTCTGTCGGTATGCCTGGTGGTGCCCTCGGCAGGCATGGATACCGACAGTATCAACAGCATGATCGCGGTGGCCGGCGCGGAGGTAATGACGCAGTTTCTCGAAGAGCCGCAGCCCAGGACCATCGCGGTCGGCTCCGGCCGGGCGCTGCGCGCCACCATCAACGAAATGGCGGCCATCGATCGCCCGCAGCACAGCTGCGTGTCGCTTATCGGCGCCATCGCCTCCGACGGCTCCTGTACCCGCTATGATGTGCCGCTGTGGATGGCGGAAAAAACCCAAGGTAAATACTTTATCCTGCCGGCGCCGCTGTTCGCCGATAACCTGACGGATAAAGAGCTGTGGTGCAATCACCGCATCTACCGCATGGTGACCGATAAGGCGGCGCAGGCGGATGTGACCTTTATCGGCATCGGCCAGATGAACTACCTTTGCCCGTTGCATAAAGACGGGTTTATTACCACCGAGGAGGTCAATCGGCTCACGCAGGCGGGCGTGGTGGCTGAAATCATCGGGCATTTTATCGGCGAAAACGGCCAGCCGGTGGCAAGCGAAATGGACGCTCGCCTGACCAGCGTCGCCATTCAGACGCGTCCCGACAAACCGGTCATCGCCTTTGCCGGCGGCCGGGAGAAATTCCAGGCCATCCAGGCGGTGCTCAGCGGCGGCTGGATTAACGGCCTGGTAACGGATGAAGATACCGCCGTGAAGCTGCTGGCCGGCGCCGGGGCTTGATTCACCCCGGGTGAGGAATGCGCAGTTCAAAATAATTACATACCGCGCTCACCATCTTGCCAAAGGAAACGGTGCGCCAGGCGGTGTGCATGGCGTTTATGGTACCGCCGGGCCGCATATCCCGGACATTACCCGCCGCGCGCAGCAGTTTGCCGAAGGATAGGGTTCTGCGGGCGGTATCGGCCGCCTGGCCTATACGGGTTATTTCCCCCCGGGTGTAAATATCGGCCACCTGCGTCACGCCGCCTAGGGCGCCTCCTGATAGCGCCGCCAGCCATTGCGCGGGACCGGCCGCGGGTTCTTCTGATCCCCAGGGTAATAAAAAACTGGATGTAGCGTTTTTGATGTACCGATTTTCCATGCGGCGAATCATGCCCATCCCCAGGGGGGTTAAGATAAAATCATCGATCAAGCGGCCATATGACGCCCCGGTATGGCTGCCGGAAGCGGCGGCATAAGCTATTTTGCCCAGTTCGCGTTCCGCCATGCCAATACAGCGTGCCAGCCAGCCGGCCACGGCCGCGCCCGCGCCCGCACCCCATTGTTTTGCCCGGTTGGCCGCTCCCCGCGTCATCGTATCTATTTCGCCAATGGCTTTTCCGACTGCAGGGAGTATTGACCCGGCCCGCTCGAGATTACCGGTTACGGCACAGGAAAAACTGACAATGCCGCCAATGTCCGCGGCGACGGATCTCCCTTCGGGGCTGGCATTAGTATTATACGCCGCTAACCAAGCCGCCGAACCGCCGGCCATGGTTTGAACGTCGATGGATTTATCTTTCACCACGTACAGCGCAACCTTGGCAAAAGCACGGGATACACCATTGGCCGTTAATCCCACCAGCGCGCCGACGCCAAAACCCACCGCGACGACGATAAGCAAAGGTCCAGCCGCCATACCCACCAAGGTCGCCACGGCGGAGAATAGCGCGGCAACGGTCAAGGCCACGCCCACCACTCTGGTGGCCTTATGCATATTTTTAGCCGTAAATAACGACTTAACGAATGTCTTAATGCGCTGGCTTGCCGTGGTTTCGACGTTAGCGGCGATGGCCTTTACCGCGGTAGCCTTGCGCGCAGCGCCGGCGGCTACCGTCTTGGAAGAATCCGCCGCGGCGCGCGCTACCGCAATAACCGGCTTCTTATGCTGAACCGGCCCAGGAAGGGATCCAGACACCCGAGCGCCACTTGATGCTAACGGGCTGCCCGATGGCCGGTTGCTTACGCTGGTGATAGGTGGCGGCACGCCCGGCTTTTCATACGCGCCTGCGCTGCGATCGTCTAACCGCAGCGCGCCCGACATTCTGTTCACGCCTGAGTTGAAAACATTATTATCCTCGGGACGGTAAAAATAGGTGTTAGTGATGTTTGTCGTCATAATGGGTTCCCCCCCTGGTTTACCGTCCCAAGGTAGCGGCCGTCCGCCAAAAAAACTTTCAAATTTAGATGATTTTGAAATTATTTTATGAAAGCCATGTTCGCGATCGCACTGGACAATAAACGGGCGCGCCGCGCGGCGCAGGGGGTTAAATTGATTTTCATGGCCGGACGTAGTACCGTCAAGCCCATAATATCTATACTCCTTTTTCCAAGTGGTCAGCCATGCCAATTATTCAATCCGTTGAACGTGCCCTGCATATTCTGGACCTGTTCGATGAACACGATACCGAGCTGAAAATCACCGAAATCAGCAATAAAATGGGCCTGCATAAAAGTACCCTACACTCTTTGCTTAAAACCCTGCAGGTCCAGGGCTATATCGATCAAAATCATGAAAACGGCAAATACCGTCTGGGCATGAAGTTGGTCGAACGGGGAAACCTGGTGGTTAATTCCATTGATATCCGGCAAAAAGCGCGAAGTTTTTTACTTGAGCTGTCGATTAAAACCGGCCAAACCACGCATTTGGGCATTCTTGACGGCAAAGAAGGGGTGTATATCGATAAAGTCGAGGGCAAAATGGCGGTCATTTCTTATTCCCGCATCGGACGCAGGCTGCCGGTGCATGCCACTGCCATCGGCAAGGTGCTGATATCCTTCCTTAATCCGGCGGATATCCAGGCGCTGCTGGAGAATTACGATTATACCCGGCCCACGCCGCACTCCATTAGCGATGAGGATCGGTTTCTAGCGGAGCTGGCCTTGGTACGCAGCCGGGGATATGCCCTCGACAATCAGGAAAATGAACAGGGCGTAAGATGTATTTCCGTGCCGATTTGGAATGTGGAGCGCAAGGTGGTCGCCGCCATCAGTATCTCGACATTGATATCCCGCGTCAGCGATGACGAATTGGAAGAATATATCCAGTTGTTAAAACAGGCCGGGCAGGAATTATCACAGCAATTAGGCTATATGGCCGGGAGCTGACGGCGACAGGCGTTTGCGCGCTCCCGGCATAGATACTGATGAGCTGCCGGCGGCTACACTACCAGGCTTAATAATAAGATAAAACCCAGCCCGGACACCGAGACCAAAGTCGACAGCACCGTCCAGGTGGCAAAGGTCTCTTTCATGGTCAGGCCGAAATATTCCTTAATCATCCAAAAACCGGCATCGTTGACATGCGAAGCAATGGCGCTGCCGGCGCCGGTGGCCAGCGTCACCAGCGCCAGGTTGGCATCGCTGTGCGCCAGGGTGGGTATGACCAGCCCCGCCGTCGAGATGGCGGCCACGGTGGAGGAACCCAGCGAAATACGCAGGATAGCGGCGACCACCCAGGCCAGGATAATCGGCGAGGCGGCGGTGCCCGAGAATAAATCGGCCACATAATGCCCCACGCCGCCGTCGATAAGCACCTGCTTGAATGCCCCGCCGCCACCGATAATCAGCAGCATCATGCCGATGCTGGTTACCGCCGAGGCACAGGAGGCCATAAGGTTTTTGATGGAGATATCGCGTGCCAGTCCCATGGTGTAGATGGCGAACAACAGGGAAAGCAGCATGGCGACGGACGCATTGCCCAACAGGCGGATGACGGCAAGGGCGGAATTGTCGGCAAGCCCCGTTTCCTGCTGGATCATGGTGACGATGGTCGCAACCGACATCAGTATCACCGGCAACATGGCGGTCAGCATACTGATGGCAAAACCGGGAGTGTCTTCCAGCCTGAATAGCTTGGATTCGCCCAATGAATCGATATTGCCGATTTTGTTAAACCCCGCCGGCACGATCTTTTTAGCCAGTTTATTATATAGCGGGCCGGCCAGGATCACCGTCGGCGTGCCGACGATAATGCCATACAGCAACACGGAACCAATATCGGCGCCATATTCCCCGGCAATCATGGTCGGCCCCGGATGCGGCGGCAGAAAGCCGTGGGTCACCAGCAGCGCCGAGGCCATGGGGATACCCAGATGCAGAATCGATACCTTCAACTCTTTGGCGATGGTGAAAATGATCGGTATCAGCAATACCAGGCCCACTTCAAAAAACAGCGCGATGCCGACGATAAAAGACGCCACCACCACTGCCCATTCGATATTCTTTTCACCAAACTTCCCGATCAGGGTAATGGCAATCCGCTGGGCGCCGCCGGCATCGGCAATCAGGCGTCCCAGCATGGCACCGATACCGAATATCAGCGCGATATGGCCAAGCGTGCCGCCCAGGCCGCCTTCGATGGATTTAACCACGTTGTTCAGCGGTATGCCTAATGCCAACGCCACGCCGAATGAAACAATAATCAGCGACACAAAAGTATTAAGCTTACACTTCATGATTAACAATAAGAGGGTTACTATTCCCAAAGAAACAATAATTAAAGGCATTCTTTCACTCCGGTTTTATTGTGTTATCGATTAAAAAAAAGACACACGTATTCGCCAGCCTTATATTAATAATGAAGGCTGGGGTTATTATCACTGGAGCCATAATCAGCGCAGAGATATGTTCTATCATGACAACATTAGAAAAAGAGGCGGCAATCCATGAATAAGATTGCCACTTCATATCAGTGAGCTATTAATAGCTTCGTCGTTATATATCTTGATGTTTGATTATTATTTTTTGCCCGCCAACGCTTTCACTCCCGCGTTCAGTACGTCGATAATACGGTCGGCGTCGTAGACGCAGCCGCGCCAGGTGCCGCCGCTGACCGCCTGGAGCGCCGCCCAGAGCCGCGTATCGTCGGGCAGTTGCGGATGCGGGCGCAGCCCGGGATGGGTGGGACGCTGCGCCAGCACTTCGGCGCCTTCTTCAGGCGTCAGCGGAGCGGAATCGGTGCCGATAAAATCAATTGACCCCACCAGCCGATCGCGATCGACGATCATTTCTATAATATCGCCGTCGCGCAGTTTGCCTATCGGCCCGCCCACCAGCGCCTCGGGTCCGATATGGCCGACGCAGGCGCCGGTGGATACCCCGGAGAAGCGCGCATCGGTCAGCAGGGAAACATGCTTGCCGTAGGAGAGGTGCTTTAAGGCGGAGGTGAGCTGGTAGGTTTCTTCCATGCCGGTGCCCGACGGACCGCCGCCGATCACCACCATCATGTCGCCGGCATGGATCTGTCCCTGTTTGATGGCCTTGATAGCGTCGGACTCGGCGGTAAAGACCCGGGCTTTGCCGGTATGGCGGTATACACCGTCGGCGCCGACCACCGACGGGTCGATGGCGGTGGATTTGATGACCGACCCCTCGGGGGCGATATTGCCGGTGGGGAAAGTAATGGTCGAGGTCAGCCCGCGTTCTTTCGCCTGCCGCGGCGACATGATCACTTCATCCGGATGCACCCCGTCAAGCTGTTGTAAACGTTCGCGGAACTGTGCGCGCCGCGGCGAGGCCCGCCACCAGTCCAGGTTGGCGCCCAGGGTTTCGCCGGTCACGGTCAGCGCGTCTTCATGCAGTAACCCCAGTTCGCGCAGGTGCAGCATCACCTCGGGAACGCCGCCGGCCAGGAACGCCCGCACCGTGGGATGATATACCGGGCCGTTGGGCAGCACGCTCACCAGCCTGGGCACGCGTCGGTTTATCGCCGCCCATTCCTCCACGGTGGGTATATGGCATCCGGCGGCGTGCGCAATGGCGGGAATATGCAGCAGCAGGTTGGTCGACCCGCCAAAGGCCGCATGGATAACCATGGCGTTTTCGATCGCTTTATCGGTGATGATATCCTTGGTGGCAAGTCCCTTGCGTCCCATCACCAGCGCGGCGCGGGCCGATTGGCGGGCAATTTCATACCAGACGGCCTGACCGGACGGCGCCAGCGCCGAATGCGGCAACGCCAGGCCCAGCCCTTCCGCCACCACCTGGGAGGTGCCGGCGGTGCCGAGGAACTGGCAGCCGCCGCCGGGTGATGCGCAGGCCCGGCAGCCGAGCTGCGCCGCTTCCTCCAGGGTAAGCTCATGATTGGCGAAACGGGCGCCGATGGTTTGCACCTTGCCCGCATCCTCGCCCTGGGTGGGCGGCAGCGTCGCGCCGCCGGGCACGATAATCGTCGGCAGGTCGTGCATCGACGCCAGGGCAATCATCATCGCCGGCAGCCCTTTGTCGCAGGTCGCCACGCCTATTACCGCCTTGCGCGTCGGCAGCGAGCGGATCAGGCGCCGGAATACCACGGCCGCGTCGTTGCGGTAAGGCAGGGAATCAAACATGCCAGTGGTGCCCTGCGAGCGCCCGTCACAAGGGTCGCTGACGTAGCCGGCAAAAGGAACGCCGCCATGCCGGCTGATTTCCTCCGCCGCGGCTTTCATTTGCAGGCCTATTTCCCAGTGGCCGGTATGGTAGCCCAAGGCAATGGGCGAGCCGTCATGATCGCGGATCCCACCCTGGGTGCCCAGGATCAGCACTTCGGTGCCCAATAGCTTATTAGGGTCCCAGCCCATGCCGGCATTCAGGGTCAGGCCGAAGATATTGCCGCTGGGGGAATCCATCAGCATTTCCGGCGTCAGCGGCAGCGCCCCCCTGGGCCCCTCCGCGTGAGTCTGGATATCATATATCGATGTATCGACATCAGTGAAAATAGTCTTGATAGACATAATATTACTCACCTGCTGCTATGAATTGATTTACCTGGATCCAACATACCGCGTGGCGGCGTGGTTAACGTGGCGGCGCATCATTGTTGGTTGATAACGCCGGCCCGCTGCAATATCCGCCTGACGGCCGCTTTGCCCGCGCTATCCAGCGGCTGCGCCGGCGGCAGGACATAATCGGATATCGCCAGTCCGCAGACCCGCATCGCCTCCTTGACCACGTTAACGAACGGGCTGTCGATGGCATATAGCGCGGGCAGCATCAGCAAGGATTGGTTCAATTCGCCCGCCCTGGCCAGATCGCCGGCGCGCACCGCGTTATAAATGCCGACCGAGAGCTGCGGGGCGAAATTGACGCTGGCGGAAATCGCGCCGGCACCGCCCAGCAGCAGGGTATTTAGCAGATGATCGTCAAAACCGCAGAATACCGCGAAGTCCGGATGGGCCTCCTTCAAGGTGAGGATCATGTCGCGCAGATGGGCTACGGAGTCAATGGTGTCCTTGATGCCGATGATATTGGCATGGGCATCGGCCAGGCGCTTGACCAGGGCGGGCGTCAAATCCTGTCCGGTCAGGAAAGGGAAGTTATATAACATTACCGGCAGGTCTACGCTTGCGGCGATGTCGCCGTAATAGCGCATCAGGTTGGCATCGGTAAGATGCCAGTAATACGGATTGATAACCACGATGGCATCGGCGCCGATAGCCTGGGCATGGCGGCTCAGCGCCACGGCCTCGCGCGTATTGGTGCTGCCGGTGCCAATCAGCACCGGCACCCGGTGGTTCACATAACGCACGGCAAATTCCGCCACCGTCTGGCGTTCGGTGGAGGTCATTTGCGAAAACTCACCGCCGGTGCCCAGGAAAAATAGGCCATTGACACCGGCATCGATCAGATGGTCAATGGTCAGGCGCATGCCTGCCTCATCAAGTTTGCCTTCCCGGGTCAGGATGGTGGACACCGGCGGAATAATCCCGCAGAATTTCTTTATATCAATCATGATATTAACCTTTTACAGCTGGAAATGAGGAATGACGCGTTTTGCACACCGGCCGGATAATCAGCGGCCGGTATCGTTATTTTGTTCTACATTATAGAACACAGTTGTATAATGCTTAACGAAATACTAGCACCCTCATTTCAGCGCTGTAAATACCCACATCGCCAACGCGTGTTCGTTCTGCCTCTTGGATCACAAAAACCCGCGGTGGGCGGACATATTTGCCGGGCGCGGGGTCTGGCGCCAGCGGCGGGCGGGAAGCTAGGGCGGGGGGGGGCGGATGGATAGATATGGCGCACGCAGGGGTTGGCGCTGGCGAATGGGCGGATACGCCGGGCACAGTGGCCGTTGCCGGAAACGGATGCCGCCCGGTTTTGAGCAGGTCACCACAAGGTACATCTTTTATGCGGCAACCCGGCGACGCCGCCAGGTTTTATCCCGCTACCGGCCGGTTAACCGTCCCGCCGTATCGACGCCGTGTCGGGCGTCTGGGCGTTTTCGCCGGCGGATGCCTTCAGCCCATGCAGCGCCGTCAGGAACCGCTCTTCCTCTGCTTCGTCCAGCCCGCCATATACCATATGCAGGAACTCCACGGCGAATTCCTGGTCGTCGCCCAGCATCTCGATGATGGCGCGATCGTCATTACGTGGTTTACGCATGTTGTTACCCCCGCTTCGCTAGTTGCCTAACCCTGAAAGGATAGTTCATAACACGCCGCTGTTTCAGTACGGCGTCAACTTATGCTTATTTTGCTTAAGCTAACGCATTTTTTGCTTATCGCGTCGTACGGTTATCGCCCGGAAGGATCGTCCGCGGGCAAGGACGGCAGCGCCGGCGCGGCGGGCCGTTTATTTTATCTTTCCTTACCGCTATACGGCCGTACATCCCGACGGCCAAACAGAGTAATATATTCCTTTATGGCATATTAAGTAGTTATTTGTTCTTTAAAATCCGGGTGGATTCAGTCCTATTATCCACGCAAACCACCGCCGGCACGTTAAAGGACATTTCCCATGCCAATACCCGATTCCGTTCTCGATCTGATAGGCCATACCCCGATGCTGGAACTGACGCAGTTGGACAGCGGGGTATGCCGGCTGTTTCTGAAGCTGGAAAACCAAAACCCGGCGGGCTCGATCAAGGATCGCGTGGCGCTCTCCATGATCGAACAGGCTGAGCGCCAGGGCATCCTGGCCCCCGGCGGCACCATTATCGAGGCCACGGCCGGCAATACCGGCCTGGGCCTGGCGCTGGTGGCGGCGCAGAAAGGCTACCGCCTGATATTGGTGGTGCCGGATAAAATGAGCCGCGAGAAAATTTTCCATCTGCGGGCGCTGGGGGCGAAAGTGCTGCTGACCCGCTCCGATGTGGTCAAGGGACACCCCGACTATTACCAGGACTACGCCCGCCGCCTGGCCGGGGAAACCCCGGGCGCATTTTATATCGATCAGTTCAACAACCCCGCCAACCCGCTGGCCCATTACCAGGGCACCGCGCCCGAACTGTGGCAACAGATGGATCAGGATATCGACGCCATCGTGGTCGGCGTCGGCTCCGGCGGCACCCTGGGCGGGCTTAAGCGCTTCTTTGACCAGGTATCGCCCGAAACCGACTTTATCCTTGCCGATCCGGCGGGGTCGATCCTGGCGGATGTGGTGGAACGCGGCGCCGTGCCCGAGGCCGGCAGTTGGCTGGTCGAAGGGATTGGCGAGGATTTTGTGCCGCCGCTCAGCCAGGTGGAACAGCTGACCCAGGCGTATCGCGTTACCGACGGCGAAGCCTTTGCCGCCGCGCGCGCCCTGTTGCAAAAGGAGGGCATCCTGGCCGGGTCGTCCACCGGCACCCTGCTGACGGCGGCGCTGCGCTACTGCCGGGCGCAGCGCACGCCCAAACGGGTGGTGACCTTCGCCTGCGACAGCGGCAACAAATATCTCTCCAAAATGTTCAACGACGACTGGCTGCGCCAACAGGGTTTGCTGGCGCGTCCGGTATCCGGCGATCTGCGCGATTTTATCGCCTTTCGCCACGATGAAGACGCCACGGTGTTCGCGCTGCCGGACGACACCCTGGCCACCGCCCACGCCCGGATGCGCCTGTATGATATTTCACAGCTGCCGGTGCTGGAAAACGGCCGGCTGGTGGGACTTATCGACGAATGGGACATCCTTGCCCAGGTACGCGCCGATGCCCGGCGGTTCACCCTGAAGGTCGACGCCGCCATGACCCGGCAGGTGATTACCCTGCCGAAAGAAGCCGACGAGGCGACGCTGCTGCGTACTTTCGCCCAGGGCCACGTGGCGGTGGTGATGGATGGCGATCGCTTCCTGGGACTGATTACCCGCGCCGATGTGCTGAACACCTGGCGCAACCGCCTGCCTTCATGATGATGCGCACACACCCGGCGCAGCCGCATAGACTCTTAATAAGGATAATACAATGACCCATATCTCCACCCTCGCCGTGCACAGCGGTTATACCCCGGACGCCACCGGCGCGGTGATGCCGCCGATTTACGCCACGTCCACCTTTGCGCAAACCGCGCCGGGCGAACACAGCGGCTATGAATACTCGCGCAGCGGCAATCCCACCCGCCACGCGCTGGAACAGGCCATCGCCCAGCTTGAGCAAGGCAGCCGGGGGTTCGCCTTCGCCTCCGGGCTGGCGGCCTGCTCGACGGTGCTGGAACTGCTGGATCAGGGCAGTCATCTGGTGGCGGTGGACGATGTCTACGGCGGCACCTACCGGCTGCTGGAAAACGTGCGCGCCCGCACCGCCGGACTGCGCGTCAGCTGGGTCAAGCCGCAGGATACGGACGCGCTGGAACGGGCCATTCAGCCCGATACCAAAATGATCTGGGTGGAAACCCCGACCAACCCGCTGCTTAAGCTTGCCGATCTGGCGGCCATTGCCGTCATCGCCCGCCGCCATAACCTGATAAGCGTGGCGGACAATACCTTTGCCTCGCCGGTATTGCAGCAGCCGCTGACCCTGGGATTCGATATCGTGCTGCATTCGGCGACCAAATACATTAACGGCCATTCCGACGTGGTGGCCGGGCTGGCGGTGGTGGGGAATAACGTTGCGCTTGCCGAGCGGCTGGCCTATCTGCAAAACGCCATTGGCGGCGTGCTCGACCCGTTCAGCAGTTTTTTAACCCTGCGCGGCATTCGCACCCTGGCGCTGCGCATCGCCCGCCACAGCGAGAGCGCGTTGCGCATCGCCGAATGGCTGGAAACGCAGCCGCAGATTGAGAACGTTTATTATCCGGGCCTGGCGAGCCACCCGCAGCATGCGCTGGCGCTGCGCCAGATGCGCGGCGCGGGAGGCATGATTTCCATACGCCTGCGCGGCGATGATGCCCAGGCGGCCAATCGCTTTATCCACCGGCTTAGCCTGTTCACCCTGGCGGAAAGCCTGGGCGGCGTCGAAAGCCTGGTAAGCCAGCCCTTCGCCATGACCCACGCCTCCATTCCGCTGGAGCAACGACTGGCCACCGGCATTACGCCGCAGCTGGTGCGGCTGTCGGTGGGTATTGAGGATGCCGGCGATTTGATAGCCGATCTGGCGCGGGGGCTGGCGGTACTGTAACCACGCCGGGTGCGAACCGCTGTCCCGCGCCGTCAAATGTTGGCTTCATGACCGGCGGCCGGGATATCCGGGTAATGGCGCCGCGCCACGTCCGGGTGGGAGCGCAGACGTCCTTTGAGATAATTCCAGCCGACATCGCGCAGCAGCGGATTGCGCGGGTCGCTGGCGGGACCGCGCGCCTGGGCGGCCAGCGCGGGCGGCAGCTCGAACAACGGCACCACCGCGTCCAGCCGGGCGCCCAGGAAAAAGGCGATGGACAGGCGGTCGCTGCCCGCGGGAGGCGATACCACGCGGTGCACCGTGGCGCGCAGGTAGCCGTTGGTGGCCAGTTCCAGCAGTTCGCCGATATTCACCACAAAGGTGCCGGCAACCGGCGCGGCGTCCACCCAATGATGTTGCTCCACCTCCACCTGCAGGCCCTTTTGCCGATCCTGCAACAGGAAGCTGAGGAAACCGGAGTCCTTATGGGCGCCGACGCCCTGGCTGCTGCCGGTCTGGTTGCGGGCGGGATAGCGGATAAGCTTGATATGCTCGTTGGGCTTGTCGCCGTACAGGGTATCGAACGCGTCCGCCGGCAGCGACAGCGCCTCGGCAAAGGCGCGCAGCAGGCGCAGGGACATTGCGGTCATTTCGGCTTGCAGGCTTAGCAGCGCCGGTTTTAATCCGGGCAGTTCCGCCGGCCACTGGTTTGGCCCCTGCAGCCGGGCCCATGCCGGCGTTTGCGCCGTTAGCCGCAGCGGCGCGCGCTCAGCGCCGATATCGAACTGTTCGCGCCAGTCGGGTAGCCCCCGGGTCAATTCCGCCGCGGCGCGGTTGTAGCCGCGAAAATGGGGGGAGTTTACCATCGCCACCGCCTGCTTTTGCGCGTCGGACAGGGCAAAAAACTCACGCGAGAGCCGTTGCACCCGGTCAAGCAACGGCGCATCCACGCCATGGCCGGTCAGGTAAAAGAAGCCGATATCCCGCGCCGCCAGGCGCAGCTCGCTTAAAAAGGCGATACGCTCGGCCGGTCCGCCCTCGAGCAGGGAAAGATCGAGCAAAGGTAAAGACGTCGCTGCTGCTGTGCTCATAGAATGCTCCGCTGTTGGTCGGTGGAGACGGTTACGCAACACCTGAAGCGTCACCCACGCGCGGCGGCGACAGTATCCGGACCGAATGTCCCGCCGCTATCGGCATACCGCAGATAATCCTTGGAGCCAGGAAAAAAGCGGCATCATTAACGAAGAGCTCAAAACTAGCATCTTCATTCATGAGCCGCCCAATATCGATCGGTTCTAAGTTATTGCCGGCACTGCTAAGAAATACGCTTCGGCCGGTGTTAAAAATCGCCTATGCCATTGCGGCACGCGGTTTAGCCGTGGCCGTTATACACGCCGGTGACGGCCGGTAGCCACAGCGAGATAATGGGCACATAGGTAATGATCAGCAGCACGATAAACAGCACACAGTAAAACGGCAGCATCGCCTTTACCACCGCCTCCATTTTCTGCTGGCTGACCGCGCTGGCGACGAACAGCACGGTGCCCACCGGCGGGGTAATCAGGCCGATGCCGAGGTTGACCAGCATGATCATGCCGAAATGCACCGGGTCGATGCCAAGCGACGTGGTCACCGGCAGCAGCACCGGCGTCAGGATCAATATCAGCGGCGCCATATCCATCAGGCAGCCGACGACAAGCAGCATGATATTGATGCACATCAGGATAATGTATTTATTTTCTGAAATGCTCAGGAAAAAATCGGTAATTATCGTCGGCAGTTGCATAAAGGTCATCACCGCGCCGAAGGCGGCGGCAAAGGCGATAAGCACCATGACGATAGTGACGGTTTTGATGGTGCGAAACAGCAGCAGATGCAGATCGCGCCATCTGAATTCGCGGTAAATGAACATGGTGACGAAAAAAGCCCAGATACAGGCGATAGCCGCGGATTCAGCGGCGGTAAAAACGCCGGAAAGAATACCGCCGAGAATAATCACGATGGTAAACAGGCCCCAGAACGCATCGACAAATATTTTCACCGCCTGGCGAAACGGCACCAGTTCGCCTTTGGGATAATTGCGCTTGCGCGCAAAGCCGATACACATAATCACCAGGCACAGCCCGAGCATTAAACCGGGTAAAATGCCCGCTATGAACATGGAGGAGATGGTAACCGTGCCGCCGGTGGCCAGCGAATATATCACCGAGTTATGGCTGGGCGGGGTTAACACCGCCTGCACCGAGCCGCTGGCGGTCACCGCGGCGGCGAAATCGCGCGGATAGCCCTGCGCCTCCATTTGCGGGATCATGACCGAGCCGATGGAGGCGGTATCCGCCAGCGAGGAGCCGGAAATCGCGCCGAAAAAAGTCGACGCCACGATATTCACCAGCGACAGGCCGCCGCGGATAAAACCGACAAAAATATAGGCGAAATTCACCATCCGCCGTGCAATTCCCCCTTCGGCCATAATGGCGCCGGCCAGGATAAAGAACGGAATGGTCAGCAGGGAAAATTTATTGATACCATTGGTTAGCTGGATAACGATGGCTTCCAGCGGTAAATCAATCCACCACGCGCCGATAAAGGCGCTCAGGCCCACGGCAAAAGCCACGGGAAAGCCGAGGGCGAGAAGCACCACCAGGCTGCCTATCAAGATTAACGCGTCCATAGCACCGCTCCGCTGTTATTAATGGGAATTGCCCAGCATCACCAGGGGACGATGATCCTGGGGCCCGGATATCATGCGTTCGATAACAAACAGCATCATCAGGAACGAGCCCACGGGGATCGGCAGGTACATTTCGCCATAGGAGAAGCCGGGCAGCGAGGCCATCATCTGGTCCCACATGGCGGCGCACAGGCTGGCGCTGTACCAAATCATAATCAGGCAGATCACGCACATCAGGATATCGCATGCCAGCTCGCAGACGCGCCGCCCGGCGGCGGACAGCCGGTCGGTCATGATCGAGACGGAAATATGGGTATTGGCCCGGTACCCCACCGGCGCGCCGATAAAGGTAAAGATAATCATGCAGACAATCGCCACCGGTTCCGGCCAGGAAAGCGCGTTATCAAACAGATAGCGGGCAAAGATCCCGATGGGGATCACCGTCACCATAATCATCAGCGCGATGCTGGCGATAAGCAGGCAAATCGCATACAACCCGTCCATCAACCGGGAATATTTTAGAGGCATAATGTTCCACCTGAGAGGTTGCAGACGGCGGGACGCGATGCCCGCCGCCGGGAGGCGTAAGGGTTAATTCACATCGGCGATGCGTTTCATCAGCGCCTCATGGCCTTTGCCAAACTGGTCCCTCACCGGCTGCGTCGCCTTGACGAAATAATCATGATCGATATTTTGGAACGTGACGCCGGCGGCCTTCATTTTATCCAGCGATTGCTGGTTGTAGGCGGCCCATAGTTGCCGCTCGTCCATTTGCGCCTCCTTGCCCAATTTCAGCAGGGTCTGTTGATCCGCGGCGGATAATTTATTCCATACCAGCGATGACACCAGAATCATTTCCGGCTGGATAAAATGGCCGGTCAGGGTGTAGTACTTGGCCACCGGAATATAATTATGGGCGACAAAGGTCGGCGGATTGTTTTCCGTGCCGTCCACCACCCCGGTCTGCATGGCGCTGAAGACTTCGCTCACGCCCATGGCGACCGGATTGGCGCCCATGGCCTTTAGCGTCGCCAGCGAGATCTGGCTGTTTTGCACGCGGATTTTCATGCCGTGCAAATCCTCCGGTTTCACCACCGGCTTTTTGGTGATCATGTTGCGCACGCCGGCGTCGGTCCAGCCGAGGAACACCATTTTAGCCTTGGGATCCGCGCTGACCGTGGCGGCGATTTCCTGGCCCACGTCGCCATCGAGCACCTTATGCATATGGTCTTCGTCACGGAAAATATAGGGTAGGGTCAGCACGCTGGTTTCCGGGGCGATGGTGGTCATCGGCGCCAGCGAAACGCGGATCATATCCACCGCGCCGATTTGCACCTGCTGCAGCGTCTGCTCCTCATCCCCCAGCACGCCGCCGGAATAGACCTTCATCTCCAGACGGCCGTCGGTGGCCTGCTTGAGTTTTTCACCCATATGCTGTAGCGCCACCACCGTGGGATAGCCATCGGGCTGCACCTCGGCGACCTTAAGCACTTTGGCCGAGGCGATGGGGGCGGACAGCGCGCAGGCCAGGGTCAGGGTTAGGGCAATAACTCGCTTTGTCTTTTTCATTATTTTAACTCCGGACGGGTTTCAGAGGTCGCATACGCCTGGGCGGACGGGCAGCTCGCCGGTGGGCGCTAAAATTAAATGTGTAAACGCTAGAAGAGATAAAAATCAATATATCTGGAACGGTGTTTTATAAAATACACCATGGGTCAATTGAATGAAGTTCGTCACATTTTTTGGTTATCAAAATGTGAAATTTTAATGTCTGTCACACATTGAAATAAAATGCCGAATTTAATGGCAAGCTGTTTCGAACACGATTGATAGTGTGTTTACCGTTTTAATATTATTAAAACAAGCCGTTAGCTAAAAACATCTTGCAACAGCATTAACGGGCTGGAAGAGGGAGGATAAAAAGATATTACAATATTCCTTAGCTATTAATTCGCTTGCCGCTTTTCTATAAGGACACGTCGCGTCGCAGGCCCGAAGCGAGGTGCCGCCTCGGGCCAGGGTCGGTCATCGGTCTTCAGGCCGATTATTGCAACGCGATGCGCGCGATGCTGTCCGGGCCCTTGGTGGAACTGTCTTTGTTGAAGTCCTGCTTTATGGTGACATACAGCGTTTGGCCGTCCGGCGACAGCAGCAGGCTGTTGGGATGGCTGTCGAACGACCAGCTGTTTTTCACCGCATAGGTGGTGGCGTCCAGCTGCAGCACTTTTTTCGCCGCGCGCTGGCTGAGGTAAATTTCGTTGCGTTTGGCGTTGAATTTGATGCCCAGCGCATCGCCCTCGATACGTTTGATCACCTTGCCGCTGCGCTCGTCAAACACCAGGGTGGTTTTTGCCTTGGAGTCGTCGGTAACCAACAGGCGCCCCGTCGCCGGATCTTCCGCCAGATTCAGGAACAGGTACTCTTTACCATCGCCCGCGGTCAGGCGCTTTTCGATTTTATGCGTGCGCGGATTGATCACCAGAATTTCGCCGCCGCCGTTTGCCGCGTAGAGGCGGTCGGTTACCGGTGAATAAATGATACCGGTCACCCATTTTCCGGCGTTGGTGATGCGCGTTTTCAGCTTCATGGTCTGCGCATCCACCACCCAGATGACGCCGGGATCGCCCACGCCGCCGACGTAAAGCAAGCCCTGATGCCAGAATATTTCACGGGCGGGCATAGGGTCGCCGTCCTTGCCTTTGTCGCTGAACATCACGCGCTGCAGCACCTTGCCGCTTTGCGCGTCCACTTTCGCGATGCCGCTGTCCAGGGTATTGGTGGTGTAAAACACCCGGCCGTCGGGGTCCATCGCCATGGCGAAGTTTTTCAGATCGGTGTGCGTTTCGCCTTTAGTGGCAAGCGTAACGGGATCGAGCCGGTAGATTACCCCGCCGTTAACGTCTTTAAATGACTGCGCGCTGGCGACATACAGCGCTTTCGCCTCAGGCGCATAGGCCATCTCATACAGTCCATCCGCTAAAACACGCTGGGAAACCCGGGAATCAACCGGCTGCGGCGCGACGGATGCCGCAACCGGCGCGTCCACTTTCTTGGCCGGCGCCTGACACGCCGTCAGGCTCAACGATGCCGCCACCGCCAGTGCAACCGCGGCTTTACGCGGGCTGAACAAAGATTTCATGCTGAACTCCATCAAGGGAAGAGCAACTCCCGCCAGGCCGCAGCCAGTCACGGAATTGATAAAAAGAATGAGAATCATACGTATTACTAAAAAGGAAGTAAATGCGCGATGTCAGCACGCGGCGTGCCCCAGGCCGAGGCGGCAGTCAGGGATCCCCAGCAATAACAGTTTGTTACATATTATAAATGATGATAGACGGTATTTTTATAACGCAAATCATTATCATTAGCATTATCAATGATGACTCTGCTTACTGGTTGCGCGCGCCGCCGTGCCGCTTTGGCTATCAACCTTCCTTATGGGAAATCCGTATGTTTTTCGTTAGCAGGGAAACCGGCGCCGGCATCCGCGTCCCGGGCATCAAACAGGCCTTTACCTTTTCGCTGCTGGCCCTGGCGATTCATGTCCTGGTGCATCCCGCCCTGGCGCGGGCGGCCGAAAGCGGCGGCGTTACCCCGGCCGCACCCTCGCCGGAGGTGATGGTGGTGGACGCCACGGCGAACGGACCGGCCGATGAGTCGCGGGATTACAGCGTCAAAACCACGCGCGCCGGCACCAAAATGCTGTTGACGCCGCGCGATGTGCCGCAATCGGTCAGCGTCATCAGCCAACAGCGCATGCGCGATCAGGATCTGCAATCGGTGGGCGACGTGCTGGACAACACCACCGGTATTTCAACTGAAATCATCGACAGCGAACGCTCCGCGTACTTTTCCCGGGGCTTTTTCATTAATAACTACACCTTCGATGATATTCCCACCTCGGTCAGCGATACCTGGAACTTTGGCGATGCCGGCGAAGACACCGCCATTTATGACCGCATTGAAGTGGTGCGCGGCGCCACCGGCCTGATGACCGGCGCCGGCAATCCCGCCGCCTCGGTAAACATGGTGCGCAAGCACGCCGGCGATAAGGAATTTACCGGCAACGTATCGGCCAGCTACGGCAGTTGGAACAAACAGCGTTATGTCATGGATCTGTCCGGTCCGCTGAGCGAATCAGGCAACGTTCGCGGGCGGATCATCTCGGGCTATCAGGATCAGGACAGCTGGCTGGATCGCTATCATAAAAGCAAAAAATTCCTGTATGGGGTGGTGGACGCGGATGTGAGCGACAACACCACGCTGTCGCTGGGTTACGACTACCAGCAAAGCAATACCGGCAATCCAACCTGGGGCGGATTGCCGACCTGGTACAGCAACGGCGCGCGTACGCACTTTGATCGCGGCACCAATCCATCGGCGGACTGGACCCGCTATAGCCTTGATTCGCGTAAAGTCTTCGCCAACGCCACGCATAACTTCGATAGCGGCTGGACCTGGCGCCTGAACGGCACGCACGCGCAAGAGACTTTCGACGATACGCTGCTCTATATCATGGATTTTCCTGACGCAACCACCGGTGAGGGTGTTTCCGGCTTCGGCAGCAAGGACCGGGGGACACGTAAGCTGGACTCGGTGGATACCTACGCCAGCGGCCCCTTTGCGCTTTTCGGCCGGCGGCATGAGCTGGTGGCGGGTGTCAGCTACAGCCGTCAGCATAACGACACCTACAGCGCGGACGGCGCCCTGGACAGCGGCCAGATGGGCAGCATCAACCGCTGGAACGGCGATGTGGCCGAGCCGCAATGGGGCGACTGGTACCAGAATGCCGACGACGTCGTGCGGCAGAAGTCCGCCTATACCGCCGCGCGCTTTTCGCTTGCCGATCCGCTGTCGCTCATTATCGGCGCGCGCTACACCCAATGGGACACGCAGGGCAGCAGCGGCGACATGCGCAAAAGCAACCTCACGCCCTACAGCGGCCTGGTTTACGACATTAACGATACCTGGTCGGCCTATGCCAGCTATACCTCCATCTTCCAGCCGCAGACCAACCGCGATCGCGATGGAAGCTACCTCGCGCCGGTTACCGGTAAAAACTATGAAACCGGCCTGAAATCGGACTGGATGAATGGCCGCCTGACGGCGACGGTCGCCGTGTTCCGTATCGAGCAGGAAAACGTGGGGCAGCCCGACGGCGACAACTTCGTCAACAACGGCAGCGAACAGGCGTATTACGCCACGAAAGGCGCGGTGAGCAGAGGGGCGGAATTCGAGCTCAACGGCGCGGTCACGGATAACCTGCAGATGACCTTCGGCGCCACACGCTATGTGGCGACGGATTCAACCGGCCGTTTCAACAGCAATATGCCGCAAACCTCGTTCAAGCTTTTCAGCCGCTACCAGCTGCCGACGATGCCGGCACTGACCCTGGGCGGCGGCGCCAACTGGCAAAACAGAACCTTCCAGGACGCGACCGGACCGGATGGGGAAACGACGCGGATTTACCAGGGCAGCATGCCGCTGGTTAACCTGTTTGCCCGCTATCAGGTGACCAGGCAACTGGCGGTACAGGCCAACGTCGATAATCTTTTCGATCGCACCTACTACTCCTGGCTGAGCGACTATGCGGTGTACGGAGAACCGCGTAATTACTCGGTCAGCCTGTCCTATAACTTCTGACGCAGGCATAAATAAACAGGAATAGGCAATAAATCAAAAGGACTGGATATTCGCTCGCGGCGGTTAAACCCGTACCATAAGCCTGAGTCATCCCCCCCGGGCGGCGTCGACGCCAGAAACAGATCGCTCGTCAGACCGACCGCCCGTTTTGATACCCTGAGGAAAACCTGCTATGAGCAATATGCCATCCAAAACCTGGTTTATTACCGGCGCCTCCAGGGGCCTCGGTTTGACCCTGACCCGCCTGCTGCTGGCGCTGGGCCAGAACGTGGCCGCCACCTCGCGAAATCGCGCGCAGCTTGAGCGCGCCGTGGCGCCCACCGCCGATCAGTTCCTGCGGTTCCTGCCGCTGGAAGCCGATCTCACCGACGAGGACAACGTCGGCGCGGCGGTCGGGCAAACCGTTAAAGCCTTCGGCGCTGTCGATGTTGTGGTCAACAATGCCGGTTATGGCCTGCAGGGCACGGTAGAAGCCCTGACCGACGCCGAACTACGCCGTAATTTCGACGTTAATGTGTTCGCGCCGCTGAATGTGCTGCGCAAGATGTTGCCGCAGCTGCGCCGCCAGCGCTCAGGTCATATTATCAATATCGCGTCCATCGTCGGCTTCCAGGGCGGCTATGCGGGCTGGGGCAGTTATGTCGCCACCAAGTTCGCCCTGGCGGGGCTGACGGAATCGCTGGCGGCCGAAACGCGGGAATTGGGCATCAAGGCCACCGTGATCTACCCCGGGCCGGTACGCACCGATTTTCTTGCGGACGGCTCTTTGGCGGTGGCGCAACACGCTATTGACGACTACACCGCCGCCCAGGCCTCGCTGGATCTGCATTTGGGCACGCTGGCGGGCAACCAGGCCGGCGATCCCGACAAGCTGGCCGAACTGATTGTGCGCGTCGCCGCGGCCGAAAATCCGCCGCTGCATCTGTTCCCCGGCAATATTTCCTGGGATCTGGCGTATCAAAAACTCGGCGAGGTGAAACTGGATCTGGCGGCATGGAAGGACGCTTCGCTGGCGACGGATTTCCCGCGCTAACCCCGGATCCGCCGCAAGGCTGGTTTTTGTCCCGTCATCCGCGCGCCTGTACAGTTTTTCTCCCCTGCCAGCGCGGTTTTGTCCTATGATGTCAGGCATCGTCCGCAACAAAAACAAGCAGGCATTCATTTTTGACATGACCCATGGAGTAGACCCTGTGATGAAAAAAGTGCATCGCGTTTTATTGACCAATGATGACGGCATCGACGCGCCCGGCCTGGAACTGCTGGCCAAGGCCGCCCAGGAAATCGCTGAAGAAGTATGGATTGTCGCCCCCGCCCAGGACAAAAGCGGCGTGGCCAACTCACTGAGCATGCGTGAGCCGGTACGGGTGATCAACAAAGGCCCGCGGCGCTTTGCCGTTTACGGCACTCCCGCCGACTGCGTGGCCTACGCCGTGCATCAGGCGATGCTCGGCTCGCCGCCCGACCTGGTGCTCTCGGGTGTGAACAACGGTTCCAACCTGGGATTTGAAACCCTGCTCTCCGGCACGGTGGGCGCGGCGATGACCGGCATGCTGTCGGGCATTCCCTCCATTGCCTTAAGCCAGAACCGCGATCCGGACCAGCCGGTAAACTGGGACAGCGCCACGGGTTATCTGGTGCCGACCCTGCGGCATCTATTGCAGGCGACATGGGACCGGCAGGTGTGCCTGAATGTCAATTTCCCGGATATGCCCGCCGACCGGGTGAAAGGCATCCGCGTCACCAAGCAGGGCATGGGCAATGTGGACGGCATGATGGTCATCCCCGCCAAGGATCCGCATGGCGAGGACTATTTCTGGATACGGGTGCAGCACGGCGGCCTGGATCGTCCGGACAACAGTGAGCTGAAGCTCAATGACGAAGGCTATATCTCGGTGACGCCGCTCACCTTCGAGCGCACCGAAATGCATGAATATCAACGCCTCGGCGGCCTGTACGGTCAGGATTTCTAGCGCTCATTTGCCGCGCGCCGCCGTAGCCCGGGCGCGGCAACCCTCACAGCATCTGTTTAACGATATCGGATAAGGTGATTACCGCGTCCTCAAGGCGCCCATTCCATTCATATGAAGTGTTGAAGCGGAAGTAGTTATTGTACTGGGCGCTGGCGGAAAACATCTTGCCCGGCGCGATGCTGATGTGGTGTTGCAGCGCCCGGTGATAAACATCGGTGGCGTTAACCTGCGGCGGCAGCGCGATCCACAGGAAGTAGCCGCCGTGGGAATAGTTAATCCGCACCACGCCGGGCAAATGGGCATGCAACGATTGCCAGGCGCTGTTTTTGCGCTGTTCCAGCAGACGGCGCAGACGGCGTAAATGGCGGTCATAACCGTGGGTGGCGAGATAATCGGCCAACGCCAGCTGCATCGGCGCGCTGGTTGACAGGGTGCTCATCAGCTGCAGGCGCTGGATTTTGTCGGCCATTTCCCCCGCCGCCACCCAGCCTACGCGGAAACCCGCCACCAGGCTTTTGGAAAAGGACGAACAGTGCATGATCATGCCCGTGGCGTCGAAGGCCTTGGCCGGCAGGGGCTTCTCGGCGCCAAAATACAGCTCGCCGTAGACATCGTCCTCAATCAGATGCACCCGATAACGCTGCAGCAGAGCGACAAGCTGCTGCTTTTTAGCGTTGGTCAGGGTACATCCCAGCGGATTGTGGCTCGTGGTCATCATCCAGCAGGCCTTGACCGGATAGCTGGCCAACGCGTTTTCCAACGCCGCGAGATCGATGCCGAACCGCGGGTGGGTGGCAATGGCCAGCGCTTTAAGCCGCAATCGCTCCAGCGCCTGTAGCGCGCCGTAAAAAGCGGGGTTTTCCACGATCACCCAGTCCCCCGGTTCAGTCACCGCCTGCAGGCTTAAATTCAATGATTCCATGGCGCCGGCGGTGATCACTATTTCTTCCGGCGGGACGCGCATTCCCTGGAGGGCATAGCGCCGGGCAATGATTTTTCGCAACGCCTCATTGCCCGGCGGCAGGTGGTCCACCGCGCTATGCGCGGTCATGGAGCGGGCCACGGCGCTTAGCGATCGGGTCAGCTGACGTTGCGGAAACAGCCCCGGATCGGGAAATGCCGAACCGAAGGGGATGATCGACTGGTCGCGGCTGGCTTGCAGTACCTCAAAGATAAAGGCGTTGATATCCACCTGTTCGGCCGGCAAGACCTGCTGATGGGTTATCGGCGTGGATAAAAATTCCGCCTTGGGCGCCACATAATAACCGGACTGGGGACGCGAGACGATCCAGCCCTGGCTCTCCAGCAGTTGGTAAGCGTGCATCACCGTCATCAGGCTCATGCCCGAACTCACAACCTGCGCGCGCAAGGAGGGCAGCTTGTCGCCCACCTGCCAGATATCGGCCGTAATCTGCTCGCGCAGTTGATTAACCAGCGTTTCGTATTTATGCATACCGGCACAGGCTGCCCTGGTTGCCACACGGCCTGATTGCCGCGGGAGGAATCAGAACAGCATGCCATAAAACTGTTATAGCTCAAATCTTCATTTCTGTAGCTGTTATGCTCCGCCGGTGCATTCTATGATCGCTGCCGTACCGCATGCCGGCGCGGCGCGTGGCGACGGCATTGCGGATTAACCGTCAAGATGGGAGATGCCATGTTTGGGTTAGACGCGTTTCAGCTTGCCAGGATCCAGTTTGCCTTTACCGTGTCCTTTCACATTATTTTTCCGGCCATCACTATCGGACTGGCCAGTTACCTGGCGGTGCTGGAAGGGCTGTGGCTGAAAACCCGCAATAATACTTACCGCGATCTCTATCACTTCTGGTCAAAAATTTTTGCGGTGAATTTCGGCATGGGCGTGGTTTCCGGGCTGGTTATGGCCTATCAGTTCGGCACCAACTGGAGCGGATTTTCCCAGTTTGCCGGCAGCATTACCGGGCCGCTGCTCACCTATGAAGTATTGACCGCCTTTTTTCTGGAAGCCGGTTTTCTCGGCGTGATGCTGTTCGGCTGGCGGCGGGTGGGCAACGGCCTGCATTTTTTCGCCACCTGCATGGTCGCGCTCGGCACCCTGATGTCCACCTTCTGGATCCTGGCGTCCAATAGCTGGATGCATACCCCGCGCGGCTACATAATCCAGGACGGACAGGTGGTGCCGGTGAACTGGCTGGAGGTGATTTTCAATCCATCGTTCCCTTACCGGCTGCTGCATATGTCCACCGCGGCGTTCCTGGCCAGCGCCCTGATGGTGGCCTCCGTTGCCGCCTGGCATTTGCTGCGCCGCAACGACACCCCGGCCATTCGCGCCATGCTGTCGATGGCGATGTGGATGCTGGCGATCGTCGCCCCTGTCCAGGCGGTCATCGGCGATATGCACGGCCTGAACACGCTGGAATATCAGCCGGCGAAAATCGCCGCCATCGAAGGGCACTGGGAGAACACGCCCGGGCGGGCCACGCCGCTGATCCTGGTAGGCCTGCCCGATATGGAGCGGGAACAAACCCGCTACGCGCTGGAAATTCCCTACCTGGGCAGCCTGATATTAACGCACAGCCTCAAGCGCCAGGTGCCGGCGTTAAAAAACTTCGCCAAACAAGACCGTCCCAACGCCGCCATTATTTTCTGGTCGTTTCGGGTGATGGCGGGCCTGGGCATGCTGATGATCCTGCAGGGAGCGATAAGCCTGTGGCTGCGGGCGCGGGCGCGGCTCTACCGCTCGCGGGGATTTCTGCGTTTTACCCTGCTGATGGGACCGGCCGGGCTGGTTGCCATACTGGCGGGATGGTTCACCACTGAAATCGGCCGCCAGCCCTGGGTGGTGTACGGCCTGCAACGTACCCGGGATGCGGTCTCCGCCCATGGCCCGCTGCATATGAGCATCAGCTTGCTGGCCTTTATCGCCATTTATTGCTCGGTATTCGGCGTGGGCTACGTCTATATGATGCGGCTGATGCGCCAGGGTCCCCAGACCGGCGAAGGCGATGATGCGCCGCGGGGCGGTCCGGAACTCGCGCACACCCCGGCCCGGCCGCTGTCCGCGATTCAGGATCCGATGGCAACGCAAAACAAGGGGAACACCCATGGGTATTGATCTGCCGGTCATCTGGTTTGCCATTATCGTTTTCGCCACCCTGATGTATATCGTGATGGACGGGTTTGATCTGGGCATCGGCATCCTGTTCCTTATCCACCGGGACCGGCGGCACCGCGATATGATGATCAATACCGTCGCCCCGGTTTGGGACGGCAACGAAACCTGGCTGGTGTTGGGCGGCGCCTCGCTGTTCGGCGCGTTCCCACTGGCCTATGCGGTGATTATCGACGCCATGGCCATTCCGCTGACCCTGATGCTGTTCGCGCTGATCTTTCGCGGCGTGGCGTTTGAATTCCGGTTTAAGGCCACGCCCGCGCATCGTCCGTTCTGGGACTGTTGTTTTATTGCCGGCTCGCTGGTCGCCACTTTTTGCCAGGGGATAGTGGTGGGCGCCTTTATCAACGGATTCCCGGTCGTCGGCCGGAGCTTCGCCGGGTCGTCTTTTGACTGGCTGACGCCGTTTAGCCTGTTTTGCGGCCTGGGGCTGGTCATCGCCTACGCCCTTCTGGGTTGTACCTGGCTTATCATGAAAACCGAGCATGAATTGCAGCAGGCGATGTATCGCCGGGTCACGCCGCTGCTGCTGGCGCTGTTATCGGTGATGGCGGTGATAAGCCTGTGGACGCCGCTTGCGTACCCGGCCATCGCCAGCCGCTGGTTTGCGCTGCCCAATCTGTTTTATTTCCTACCCGTGCCGGTACTGGTGCTGCTGGCCGGCGGCATGATGCTGCGGGCGATAAGCCGCCGGGCCGGCCATGCGCCTTTCCTGCTGACGCTGCTGTTGGTCTTCCTGGGTTTTACCGGCCTGGGCATCAGCATCTGGCCCTTTATCATCCCGCCGGCCATTGATATCCGCGCCGCCTCGGCGCCCGCGCAAAGCCAGGGTTTTATGCTGGTGGGCGCGCTGCTGATTCTCCCGGTTATCCTGGTCTATACCTTCTGGAGCTACTTTGTGTTCCGGGGAAAAATCAATCCCGACGAGGGATATCATTAACCGGCGTTACAGGAGAAGTGATCATGACGGCGACGCATACCCCCGTCCGACCATCGGCAAAACAGCCCTTATGGCGACGCGTGCTGTGGCTCGCGCTGCTCTGGTCGGCCAGCGTGCTGGCGCTGGGCGTAGTGGCCACGCTGTTCCGGCTGATGATGACGGCGGCGGGATTGAGGACGCATTAGGCGCGGTTCGCCCGGATCGGGGCGGCGCGTCTTTTCTTCTTCCCTGAGGGCCGACCACCCGGTGTTCCAGCATAGCGTGGCGACGGCCGTTAACACGGCATCCGGTCGCCGATAACCCCCGCCTGCGATATTTGCCCGAGGCTTAACAGAATTTCCGCCGGGATTCTGGGGTAATACCCCCTTGATGCCGCTAACCCGGGATGACGATATCGTGGTGCTGAAACCTGCCTTGCCCCTCCCTGCGCGCGACGACCCGCCCAAGCGGGAACCGGCCTGCGCCACCCCGGCCCTGGACGAATCCTGGCGCCGCTGCCGCAAACTGATGCAGCCCGCCGACTGGCGTCCGGCGCACCGGGCCGCCGGCGTGACCTTTGATTCCATTTGCCGGCGAAAGGACGATTTGCTGGTGCTGGGGCAGGCGGCGCTGGAGGATGCGTATGAGTATATGGAGTCCCGACCCTGCGCCTTGCTGATCCTGGATGAAAGCGGCTGCACCCTGTGGGCATGCGGCCACCCGTTTACCCGGTCGCAGCTGGAAGCGCTTGGCATCGGCCCCGGCAGCTACTGGACCGAGGGTCTGATCGGTACCAACGCGCCGGCGCTGGCCATCGCCGGCGGTTACCCGGTGCAACTGGCGGGAGAACAGCATTTCCGCCAGGCGCTGCACCCCTGGCATTTTTGCGCCGCCCCGGTGTATGACAACGGCGGGCGCCAGCGTGCGGTTATCGTGCTGGCCAGTCTGGTGGAGGATAAAGCCGCAAGCGACCTGTCGCTGACGCTGGTGCTGGCGCGCGAGGTGGGCAATTACCTGCACGCCGACAGCCTGCTGGCCGAGACCAATCGCCATCTTAACGCGCTCAACGCGCTGCTCGACGGCGTGGAGGACGGCGTGCTGGCCTGGGATCAGCACGGTCTTTTGCAATACCTCAACGCGCGCGCGGCGGCCATGCTGCGCCTGGATGTCACCGAGAGCCTCGGCAAGCCGGTGCTGGACCTGCTTACCCTGCCGGCGCTGGTGATCCAGGCGATGCATAACCGCAGCCCGCTGAGCCATGTCCAGGTCACCTTTGAGAGCCGTCAGCAGTTTATTCCGGCGCTGCTGACGCTCAAAGCCATCCCCGACGGCGACCGCTGCGGCTTTATCGCCCTGCTTCATCCACAGGAACTCTTGCAGCAACTGGTGCATAACCAATTGGGCCGGGTGAGCTATACCTTCGCGGATATGCCGTTGGCTTCGCTGGAAATGCGGCGGCTGGTGCGCTACGGCAAACAGGCGGCCAAAGGCAGCCACCCGATGCTGCTGCGCGGCGAGGAAGGGGTAGGCAAGCAGCGCCTGGGACAGGCGATCCATAACGGCGGTGAACGCGCGCAGGGACCCTTTATCGCCCTGAACTGCCAGGCATTGCCGCAGGATCTGATGGCGCGCGAGTTTCTGGGCAGCGATGCCAGCGAAGGCGAGGCCGGACAGCCGAGTAAATTCGAGCTGGCCAACGGCGGCAGCCTGTATCTGGAGCAGGTGGAATACCTGTCGCCGGAAATGCAGTCCGCCCTGCTGCAAATCATTAAAACCGGCATGCTGATGCGGGTGAATTCCAACCGGGTGATCCCGGTTAATGTGCGGGTCATTGCCGCCACCGGCGCCGACCTGCCGCTACTGGTCAAGCAAAACCGGTTTCGCCGCCAGCTGTTTTACACGCTGCAATCCTTTGAACTGCATATCCCGCCGCTGCGCCTGCGCACGCAGGATATTCCCCTGCTGGTGCGGGACAACCTGCAGGCGCTGGGGCGTCATTTCCACTGCCGCTATCAGATTGGCGAGGATGTGGTGCGCCAGCTGTGCCTGTATCCCTGGCCGGGCAACGATCAGGAACTGAAAAACGTGGTGGAGCGCGCCGCCATGACCTGTCGCAACAATCTCATCGGCCTTAACGACCTGCCGGAGCATTTATTGCAGGAACGGGTACTGGTGGAACCGGAGGCGCCCGCCTCGCAGCCGGTGCTGTCGTTTCCCGACCTGGAGCGCCAGGCGATTATCCGCGCGGCGCTGGTGTGCCGGGGGCAGTTAAGCGAAATGGCGCCGCTGCTGGGCATCGGCCGCACCACCCTATGGCGCAAGGTGAAGCAATACCATCTGGAAATGGCGCGGTTTAAAGCGGGCGCTGAAGCGGAGTAGCCGCCTGCTCCGCCGCCGCCTTTTTGCCGGCGGCGGGCTTGTCGAGGGTGAGCGTGCCGGCGGCCATGTCCAGCGCCGCCGTCTGGCCGGTGCGGGTGGCCTGTAAACAACCGCTCACGCCCACCACCATCGGTATGCCCAGCGCCCGCGCCAGGATGGCGCTGTGCGACCAGATATTGCCCGCGCTCAGGCAAATGCCTTTCACCTTTCGCCGCTCGAGGCCAAGCATCTCGGAAGGCATCAGTTCTTCCGCCACCAGCAGCACGCCTTCGCCATCGCCCATGCTTAACGGCGCCACCGGCCCCGCGCCCAGATGACCCAGCACCCGGTTGAGGATATCGCGGATATCCAGTTCCCTGGCGCGCAGATAGGGATCCTCCATCGCCCGGTACTCATCAATCATCGCCGTCAGCTCCTGTTGGGCCGCCGCCTCGGCGCTGGACAGTTCCCGGGCAATGCGTTGATCCAGCGCCCGCAGCAGTTCCTCATCTTCGATAAGCATGGCGTGAGCGCTGAAAATGGCCGCCTGATCCGGCCCCATGGCGTCGCCGGCCCGGTGCGCCAGCCGCCGCAGATCGCCACGGGTGGCCGCCAGCGCCGAGCGCAGGCGCTGCTGCTGTCCGGTTATCTGTTGGCGGGAAATCGTCTCGGGCCGGGCATGATAACGGGCCGGACGCAGTTTCAGCACCGGCGCGCGAATGCCGCCGGGTGGAACCGGGATACCGCTCAGGGTCAGGCCTGCGCGGACGTCGATCTGTTCGCCGAACCCCCGGCGCGCCAGCGCGATAAACGCCTCCAGCGCCGGACCCGCCTCCGGTCCGCTGGCCAGCAGGCGCAGGGTATCGCCCTGGCGGATTTGCAGCGTCGCCAGCTGGTTAAGGCTGCGCGGGTCAACGCCACGCGCCCCTTTTTCCAGCCGCAGGTCGGTGTTGAACGGCGCCAAAACCCCGGCCAGCAGCGCCGCCGGCCGGACATGCAGCCCATTTGGGTTAAGCACCGTCCAACTGACGCTTTGGCTATCGGCCGGCATCGCTGACTTGCCCGGCTGCGGGTCGCAGTCCTGGTCCTGCGCGCCAAGCTGGCGGGTTTTCGCCGCCAGCGCGCCCAACGCCTCCGCCTTAACCTGCGCCAGGTCGCCGCCCGCCGACGCCGCCACCGCCGCCGCCAGGGCGCCTTCCACCAGCGGCGCGGCGCACAGCGTGACCCGCCGCGCCATCTGGGGGTCCAGCAGCTCTAGCGCGGTTTCCGCGCTCAGCAGGGCGCTGCCGAGGTCCATCAGCACCAGCACGCCGGAGGGATCGTCCACCGCTATAATGGCTTCCATGACCTTCACCGCATCGGTGCCGATGGGATGATCGTCGTCATCCACCCCGGCGGCTATCACCAGCCGGCAGCCGCCCTGGATCATCTGTTCAGCCAGCTGTGCGACGCCCTGCGCCAGCAGAAGGCTGTGGGACACTATCACGATATTAACCATCTCTCCTCCTGCCCTACCGGGGCCTGTTTGTTTTTAAAGGATAACCACCTGGTAAAGCGCCTGTATCATCAGCATCGCCGAGGTGGCGCCGGGGTCCTGGTGGCCGATGCTGCGCTCGCCCAGATAGCTGGCCCGCCCTTTACGCGCCTGCATGGTGATGGTGGATTCCAGCGCCCGCTGCGCCCGTTCGACGGCCTGGCGCAGGGCGTCGGGCAGCGCCTGATTGTCCCGGCTGTCCTGCTCAAGCTGTGCGACCACCGGCACCCAGACGTCGCACATGGTTTTATCACCGGGGTCGGCCTTGCCGCGCATCACCACCCCTTCCACCCCTTCCTTCAGCATCTGGCATAACGCCGGCAAATCGAGGCTTTGTTTGGCGTTGGTGCTTTGGGCGGCGCGGATGAAAAAGGTGCCGAACAACGGGCCGCTGGCGCCGCCCACGCTTGACAGCAGCGTCATGCCGGTATTCTTGAGGATAAAACCGATATCCTTGTCCGCCACCGAAGGCAGTTTTTCCAGCACCTTGTTAAAACCGCGATTCATATTCAGGCCGTGATCGCCGTCGCCGATATCCGAATCCAGTTGCGTCAGGAAATCCCGCTGTTCGGTAAATACCGCGGCGCACAGCTGTAGCCAACTGACGATATGTTGTCTGGTGATAACCATTCTTGCCTCCATGAATTAACAGCCCCAGCGCAGGGCCGGCGTATTGACCGGCGCATCCCAGAGTTCCAGCAGCGCGTCGTCTACCTTCAGCAGGGTGATGGAAATGCCCTGCATATCAAGCGAGGTGCAATATGAGCCGATTAATTTACGTTCCACCCGCAGACCGAACGCCGCGCAGCGCTCCGCCAGCCGGTGCCAAACGCCATACAGCTCCGACAGCGGCGTCGAACCCAGGTTATTGACCAGCGCTATGACCCGATCGCCTTTCACCAGCGGTTGCTTGGTCTGGCGGGTTTCGCGCCAATCCCCCGCCTGGCGATCCCAATGCCGGAGGGTACGCTGGTAGCCGCCGTGTTCGATAAGGGTGGTAAACATGGTGTCCACCGTGTCGTCAAGGGAGATAAACGGACGCCGCTCAATGCCCGGCTCGCCGTGAATGCCGATGCCGAACTCCATCTCATCGTCGGCCAGCGCAAACGACGGTTTGCCGGCGGCCGGCACGGTACAGGCGCCCAAAGCGATGCCAAGTGAATGCCCCTGGTTGTTGAGACGCTCGCCGAGCGCCGCGCATTCATCAAGCGAATCGCCGCGCGCCGCCGCCGCGCCGAGCAGTTTCTCCAGCAAAACGGTATTGGCCACGCCGCGCCGGCCGGTGGTGTAAAGGCTGTCCTTGACCGCAACATCATCATCGACCACCAGGGTCGCCACCGCCGTGCCGCTACCATGCAGCAACTCCGCCGCGGTTTCGAAATTCAGGATATCGCCGGTATAGTTTTTAATCAGCATCAAGACGCCCTGGCCACCGTCAATGGCCTGCCCGCATTCATACATCTGGTCCGGCGTGGGCGAGGTGAATATCTCGCCGGGGCAGGCGCCGGCCAGCATGCCCTCGCCGATATAGCCGCAGTGCATCGGCTCATGGCCGCTGCCCCCGCCGGACATCAACGCCACAATACCCGCCACCGGCGCGTCGGCGCGGGTGATAAACAGCGGTTCCCGATGCAATTTCAGTTCGGGATGCGCTTCCACCAAACCGTCAAGCTGTTCCTGCAACACTGTCTCAACGCTGTTGATTAACTTTTTCATACGCTGCTCCGCCACATGATAGGAATAGACCATGACTATAAGGCAGCTTTGGCCGGCCCGGATAACGACATAAAAAGTTCCGATTTGGAACATTTGGCCGTCCGTAACGTTTCGTTTTGGAACGCCGCGGGCGCGTGGCGCGGCAGAGGGTGAACTGACGCACATAACGGCCCGGCGGCGAGCATAGGGCAACCTGTCCGGGATCGTTGGCTTTGAACCCGGGATCCGTTACCCTTGGCGGTGTCGGCCGTTATTGGCGCAAAAGGAACTTATGACACCACTTATCTATTTGCAGGGTTACCCGGAGCATCTGCTCGCCCAGGTGCGCACGCTTATCGAAGAGCAGCGGCTGGGCGAGGTGCTGGCGCGGCGCTATCCCGCCGCGCATGAGGTCACCAGCGATAAGGCGCTGTATGCCTATACGCTGGATCTGAAGAACCATTATCTGCGCAACGCGGCCCCGGTCAATAAAGTGGCCTGGGACAGTAAAATCCATGTGCTGAAAAATGCCCTGGGTTTGCATACCGCGGTATCACGCGTGCAGGGCGGCAGGCTGAAGGCCAAGGCGGAAATCCGCATCGCCACGGTGTTTAAAACCGCCCCGGCGGATTTCCTGCGCATGATAGTGGTGCACGAGCTGGCGCACCTGAAAGAAAAAGAACATGACAAAGCGTTCTATCAGCTGTGCTGCCATATGGAGCCGCGCTATCACCAGCTGGAATTCGACACCCGGCTGTGGCTGATGCAGCTCGCGTTGCACGGCAAGCCGGCTTGATTCCCGTCGCGCGCCGATTAACGCCGGCGGCGGGATTAGCCGAGGTCCGCATGGCCGGGTTATGCTATGCTCGCTTATGCTTGTGCGTTCGGATAACCCTATGAATAACATTGATACTTATGCCCCGGACCGCTTGGTCGCCCCCGGCGGGCGCATGCTCGGCTGGCGCGATCTTTTTTCCTTATGGTTCT
The DNA here is from genome assembly GCF_036398755.1 of Acerihabitans sp. Lineage (NCBI taxonomy): Bacteria > Pseudomonadati > Pseudomonadota > Gammaproteobacteria > Enterobacterales > Pectobacteriaceae > Acerihabitans > Acerihabitans sp. Next base: position 95,102 of record NZ_DASWOM010000106.1, read on the forward strand.
CTTTAGGCCTCGGGCTGGCGGTGCTGCAGGCCGGCGCCCTGCTTTCCCCGGGCCTGGGCATGCTGGGCGCCCTGTCCGCCATCGCCATCGGATCGCTGGCCGGCTGCCTGCTGCTGGCGCTCTCCGGGGTTATCGGCTATGACACCGGACGCTCGTCCATGGCCGGCATGGCCTTTAGCCTGGGCAAAACCGGCGCGTCGGTTCCCTCGCTGCTCAATTTTTTACAGCTGATCGGCTGGGGCGCGTTTGAAATCGTGATGATGCGCGACGCGGCCAGCCTGCTGGCGGCGCGCGCCCTCGGCGCCGCCAGTCCCTGGGCGAATCCGACGCTTTGGACCTGGCTGTTCGGCCTGTGCGCCACGGCGCTGGCGCTGTCGGGCCCGCTGGCCTTTATCCGGGTGGTGCTGCGCCGCTTCGGCATCTGGCTGCTGATTATCGCCTGCGGCTGGCTGAGCTGGTCGTTATGGCGGCGGGCGGATATGGGCGCGCTGGCCGCCGGCGCCGGCGACGGCACGCTGCCGTTTGCCGCCGGCTGCGATATCGTGATTTCCATGGCCTTATCCTGGCTGCCGCTGGTGGGGGATTATACCCGTTTCGGCAAAAGCGCCCGGCAAACCTTTTTCGGCACCCTGGCCGGTTATCTGTGCGGCAGCCTGTGGATCATGGCCCTGGGCGGAGCTTACGCCCTGGCCTTTGTCAGCGGCAACGATACCAGCGCGCTGCTGGTGGCGTTATCGGGGGCGGCCATGGGCATTCCGCTCTTGCTGATCCTCATTGATGAAAATGAAAACGCCTTTGCCGATATCCATTCGGCGGCGCTGTCGTCGGCGCTGCTGGTGCCGCTGCGGGTGAAACCGTTAACCCTGGTCATCGGCCTGGCCTGCACGCTGATAGCCTGGCGGGTGCCGCTGTCGCAATATGAAAACTTCCTGCTGCTGATCGGGTCGGTGTTCGCGCCCCTGTTCGGCGTGGTGCTGGTGGAGCACTTCCTGCTGCGCCGCCGCCGTAATCTGGCCCCCGGCGCCGCCTTGTCTTGGCGCGCCTTCCTGGCCTGGGCCTGCGGCATCGCGGTTTACCAGGCCATGGTTCAATGGCTGCCGCAGGCGGGCGCCACCCTGCCGGCGCTGCTGGCGGCGGGGCTGCTGCACTATGTGATGTCCCGTACCCTATCCCGCCGAGCCGTCCGGTCCTCCTCGCCAGGTATAACCGGAGAATAATGCTGTTTCATCGCGCCATCTTATCCCCGCCGTTCCCCGCCCGCGCCGGCGAGCCGGCCATCGCTCCGGATAACGGTCCGGCGGCGTTGTTACGGCGCTGCCGCCCTTGGGCGGCGTTGGCCCTGCTGCTGGCGCTGGCCGGCTGCGGCAGCCAGCAGCGCCAACCCGCCAGACAGCAGCCGGCGGACGTCCAGGCGCATATCATCACCTTGTTGCCGGCCAATACCGCCGATCGCGCGGGCTGGGCCAAGGATATCTATACGGCGTTCGCCGCCCGCGGTATCGACCCCAATAGCGAAAACATCTGCTCGGTGCTGGCGGTCGCCCAGCAGGAATCGGGCCTTCAGGCCGACGCGCCGGTGCCGGGTCTTGGCAAAATAGCCTGGGACGAAATTGACCGCCGCGCCGCGCAGGCGCATATTCCGGCCATCGTGGTCCATGCCGCCCTGCATATCAATTCACCCAACGGCAAGAGCTATAGCCAACGCCTGGACGAGGTGCGCAGCGAAAAAGAGCTCAGCGCCATTTTCGAGGACTTTATCGGCATGGCGCCGATGGGGCAAAAGCTGTTCGGCAGCCTCAATCCGGTGCATACCGGCGGGCCGATGCAGGTCAGCATCGCCTTCGCCGCCGAACACGCCGACGGTTATCCCTACCCGATCGAGGGGTCTATCCGCCATGAAGTCTTCACCCGGCGCGGCGGCATGTATTTCGGCATCGTGCATTTACTGGGCTACCCTACCCATTATCCCCGGCAGATATTCCGCTTTGCCGATTTCAACGCCGGCTGGTACGCCAGCCGCAACGCCGCCTTCCAGAATGCGGTCAACCTTGTTTGGGGCGGGAAACTGGCGCTTGACGGCGATCTGGTCAACTATGGTTCGGATACGGCGGGCGCCACGGAACTGGCGGTGCGGGCGATGGGCAAACGACTGGATATGAGCGACGCGGCCATCCGGCGGGCGCTGGAAAAGGGCGAACGCTTGGATTTTGAAGAGACGGATCTTTACCAGCGGGTATTTGCCCTGGCGGACAAAACCCATGGCCGGCCGATGGCGCGCGCCCTGCTGCCGGGCATTACGCTGGAAAGCCCGAAAATCACCCGTAAACTGACCACCGCCTGGTTTGCCAAGCGGGTTGACGACCGGCGCCTGGCCTGCCTGGCCCGGGATAAGTGATCCACCGCGCCATGCCGATGCCGATGGGTGCAACATTCCATAGCGATCGTTAAAAAAACATTGACGGGCCGGATGCCGCGCCCTAAGTTGATGGCGGGCGGAATAAACGGCCCGCTGTCAATCCTGATGTCCGATAACGATGAGAAGACTAACAATGGCGACTCCTACACCACATGACCTGACCTATTACCAGGCCTCAATCCCGGTATTTATCCGGGCGCTGAACAATCTGTCCGCGCTGCTGCATAAAGCGGTGGCTTTCGCCGCCGAACAAGGTATTGAAGAATCCCAACTGGTCAACGCCCGTCTGGCACCCGATATGTTTAGCCTGGCGCGGCAGGTACAGTCGGCCAGCGACGCGGCAAAATCCTGCGCGGCGCGTTTATCGGGCGGCGACATACCCAGTTTCCCCGATACCGAAACGACGTTTGCGCAGTTGCAGGCGCGTATCGCCAAGACCATCGCCTACCTTGACGGCCTGTCCGCCGAGCAGTTTGCCCAGAGCGGCGCAAAGCCTATCGTAATGAATATGCGCGGTACCGCCAAAACCTTTACCGGCTATGATTATTTATTCCGCCTGGCGCTGCCGAATCTGTTTTTCCATATCACCACCGCCTACGATATTTTGCGTAACCAGGGCCTGGCTATCGGTAAAAGCGATTATCTGGGTTCATTCGAATAACTGTATTGACAGGCGGCGCGTAAGCGAACTCGCGGATGGATGAGGATGTGACCGGCGGGAATCAATAGCAGCTAACTCAGGCATAATGCATTCGCGGCTTCGCAATACTTAAAACACCGTGGCGACTTCCCCACAGTTATAACGCCGTTGCGGCTTGGCAATAGTTATAAGCTATAACGCCGTTGCGACTTCAAATTAGATATCACGCCGTTGCGGTGTCGAACTTATAAAAGGACGGAAGCCCGGTTAAACGGCGCTTCCGTCCTTATTATATTATTCATAAATTACAGCGGTGCCGTGCAGGTTGTTCTGGCCTGAGGTCGAGGTAATCTGGAACGACTTGGCGCCGGACTGCGCGGCTTTATCGGCCAGCTGGCTTTCAAGCGAAGACAGGTTGCTGCCGCCGGTGGCGGAAATCACCCCTACCTGCTGTTGGTTAGCCGGCGCTGAATTCACCAGATCGGCGGCGAAACTACCAAAAGAAACGACGCTCAGGGCGATGGCGGCAACGGCATATTTTACGTTTTTCATAATTTGTGCTCTCAAGTCAGTTAATATTTTGTTTGCGACGTTAATTTCTTAACGTTCGATAACTAAATACTATCCCCCGACGGCGCGGCATGCAACCACTTTTTATTATCAATCGTTAACTTAATACCTAACCGGCTGAATTACCGTGAATTAAAGCGGGAAATTTTTCGTTTCACGCCCCTTTACCGCCCGCTTTCCGATGCCTAATCCCCTGCTTTACCATAAGGAGCTTGTAATTTTCTTAATGATCATTAATTATATAGTAACACGTCAACATCATTAAGAGAGGATTTTATGGACACACATCTGACTGCGTGTGTCAAAACCATCAAAGGACCGGGACGGCCTAAACAGTTCGACCGGGAACACGCGCTGGATAAAGCGCTGGTGCTGTTCTGGCGCCATGGCTATGAAGCCACCTCCATGTCCGACCTGGTGGCGGCGACCGGCGCCAAGGCGCCGACGCTCTACAGCGAATTCGGTAATAAGGAAGGGCTGTTTCGCGCCGCCGCCGAGCATTATATCGCGCTGTTCGCAGAGCGGAGCAAAGCGTTATTGGCCGACGAAACCCGCCCGCTATCGGACGTGCTATGGGATTACCTGCGCGACGCCGCGGCGATGTTTACCGATGAGGCGCTTCCCTCGGGCTGCTTTTTAATCTGCACCTCGGCGGCGCTGTCCACCGCATCAAACGACGTGGCGCTGATGCTGCGCGCCCGCCATCACCGCCAGGAGGATATGCTGCTGGCGTTCTTCCGGCAACGGCAGGCGACGGGGGAACTGGCTGGGGAGATTGACGCGGCCGGCCTGGCCAAGAACCTGGTCTGCGCGCTGCACGGCATGTCGGTACAGGCCCGCGAAGGGGCCGGCCGTGACGATCTCCACGCCATCGCGGCAACCTGGATGGCGGTATGGCCGGCGCTGGCCCTCCCCAGGCGAATACCCAAGCTTGAAGCGGGCATGATGGGCAAGAAGAGTAAAGCGTAGCGCGCCAGGGAGGGCGCGCCCGAGCCTACAGGGATGTATTTACGGCGTCTTTACGAACTTGCCCACCATGCCCGCGAACACTGGAAAAAAACCCAAGCTTGAAGCGGGCATGATGGGCAAGGAGAGTAAAGCGTAGCGCTTCAGCCTTTCGGCAGGCTGAGGCGGCGCTCGACGGCGCTGGCCAGCACTTGCAGCAAGATCACCAAGACCACGTAAAACGCGGCGGCCAGCAGATAAGCCTGGAGATTAAGAAAGGTGGCCGAGGCGATCATCTGGGCATTACGCATCAGTTCGGTGACGCCAATAACCGACGCCAGCGACGTGCCCTTCAGCACGATGATAAACTCATTGCATAACGGCGGAAACGCCACCCGCAGCGCCTGCGGCAGGATAATGCGCCGCATGGCCTGCGGATAGGTCATGCCGATGGAGCGGGCGGCTTCCATTTGCTCGCTATGGATCGAGATAATGCTGGCGCGAATGCTTTCGGCGGTATAGGCGCCGGCGTTAACCGCAAACGCCAGGGTCGCCGCCAGCAGCCGGTTATCCAGCGGGCTGAGCAGGCTTATCAGCAGCGGACTGCCGGCCTGGCTGGCCCAGGCCGGCAAGCCGAAATACACCAGATACAACAATACCAGCGGCGGCACGCCGCGAAAAACAGTGACATACGCCAGGCAAAACAGCCGCACCGGCATCCGCCTGGATAAACGCCCGAGCGCCACCAGCAAACCGATGACCAGGGCGCCCGCCATGGCGAAGACGGTTAAAGAAAGACCGACCAGCACGCCCTGCAAATAAAGCGGCGAATAGGCCGCCACGAATTCCATCATCGTTCGCGCCATCCTGTATTGAGATTAAACATTGCCTGCGTCATGCCATATCTGGCTTACCACTGCCGCCGCCATCCCGTATCGGGTTTGATTGCCCGGCGCCATGCCGCGCCTGGCTTAGCCATTGCCGGCACTATCCCGTAACGGGTTTAATCACCCGCTCGCCAGGGGACGCCGCGCTTATTTGGCTTCGCTGGCCGTCAGGAAAGCCCGGATGCGCTCGTTGGGCGGCCGTTCAAAAAATTGCCGGGCCGGCAGGTCGGCCACCACGCGCCCCCGTTCCATAAACACGATGCGATCGGCCACGTCGCGGGCAAAGCGCAGCTCATGGGTCACCATCAGCATGGTGCGCCCCTCTTCGCTAAGGTGGCGCATCACCGCCAGCACTTCGCCCACCAGCTCCGGGTCCAGCGCCGAGGTCACCTCGTCAAACAGCAGCACGTCCGGTTCCATGCACAGGGCGCGCGCAATACCGACCCGCTGCTGCTGGCCGCCGGAAAGCCGTGCCGGATAGGCGTGGGCCTTATCCGCCAGTCCCACCGACGCAAGCGTCGCGGTCGCCCGCGCCACCGCCTCGCGATGGGATTGTCCCAGCACCCGCGTTGGTCCCTCGATCAGGTTTTCCAGCACGCTCAGGTGCGGGAACAGCGCAAACCGCTGGAACACCATGCCGGTTTTACGGCGCATCCGGCTGATATTGACGTCGCTGTCCTCCACTCGCCGGTTGCCCCGCTGCCGGTAGCCGATTTGCTCGCCGCGAATGAATACGCCGCCGCTGTCGTAGGTATTCAAGAAATTCACGCAGCGCAGCAGGGTGGTCTTGCCGGCGCCGCTGGGGCCAATCACCGCCACGGTTTCACCACGCGCGATATCAAGATTGACATCGGTCAGGACAGGCACGCCGTTAAACGACTTGCAGAGCTGGCTAATGCGCAGGATCGGCGGCTCTCGATCCACCGACGGCGTTTGCGTCACGTCCGGCATCTGTTGACCTCTTGGTTAACGTTGGCAATGCCATTATTGTGGCACATTCACGGTATTGCCGAACCACTTGGTGGCAATGGCCGCCAGGGTACCGTCCGACTTCATTTTATCAATGGCCGCGTTAACCTGCGCCAGCCCCTCGGTATCCTGCTTGCGCAGCGCCACGCCATTAAGCTTCACCTCGTCGGTTAACGGCTTCGCCACCACCTTAAGCTTGCCGGCGTACTGGCTAGCGGCGATATAGGTGCCGTTGACGCTTTCCACCGCCACCACGTCGATGCGGCCGAGCATCAGGTCATTATAGGCGTCCACCACGGTGTTATAGGTGGTGGGCGTGACCCCTTTCATGCCCTGCAGCGCGGTGGCGGCGGCGGTGTTGACCATGACCCCGACCCTAAGGCCGGGCAGATCGGCGGCGGTCGCCTGCGGATGTTTGCTATCAGAGCGCACCACAGCGACAATCGTTTGCGTCATGATCGGTTGGGAAAACGCCACCACCTTCCTGCGCTCGTCGCTTATCACCAGATTGGTGATGGCGTCTATTTTCCCGCCCTGGAGCGCCGGGATAATACCGTCCCATGCCATGCCCTCATAGGCCACCGGCACCCCCATATGCTGACCCAGGGCGGCGGCGAAATCAGCGTCGAAACCGATAAGTTTGCCCGACGGGTCGACGAAGGAAATCGGCCGATAGCTGGGATCGGCGCCAACGCGCAGCTGGGTCAGAGCCTGCGCCTCGGCCGACAGGGCGGCGACGGTCAGGGTGGCGGCCAGTACAATCAGCGCCGCGCCGTGCTTAGCAGAAAATCTCATACGGTACTCCTTCGGGTAAATGGTTTCAGACGGTGTGGGGGTGGATGCGAATCGATAAGGCGCGCGTGCCGGGCAGAACCTCGGCGACATCGCCGTGGCCGAGCACGGTCACGGCGTCAAATTGTTCAATCACCAGAGGACCGGTGGCGCGCCAGCGATCCGGCAGCGCCGCGCGCTGATAGACCGGGCAGACGACGCATTCGGCATCATCAAGCCAGATGTCGCGCTGTCCGGCCGGCGCGCCGGCGTTTGCGGACGCCGCGCCGACCTCGCCGGCGCCGGTGCGCGGCCGGCTGATTTTCAGGCGAAGATTAAGCAGTTCCACCGCCGCGGTGGCGGAGGCATGGCCGTAGCGCAGCATATGCTCGGCCAAAAACGTCGATCGGCTGGCGGCCAGGCCCGCCGCGTCCGGCGACGGCAGCGCCACGGTCAGCGCATGGGACTGGCCGCGATAGCGCAGATCGGCGGACCAGGCGATGACCAGGTCATCGGCGCTAAAACCGTCTTCAGCGGCGCGGGCCAGCAGCGCACCGGTCATATCCCGGGCCAGTTCCGCCAGCTCGCGGGCGTTAATGACGGACAGCTCGCGCAGCCAGGTGCGCTGGGCATCATAGGCGATATCCACCGATAAAATACCGTGGGCCGAAAACACGCCGGAAAAATACGGGATCAGCACACGCGGGATGGCAAGCGAACGCGCCACCTCGACGGCGTGCAGCGGGCCGGCGCCGCCAAAAGCGATAAGCGTCATGCCGCGCGGATCGTGGCCGCGCTCAACGGACATGGCGCGGATGGCGCGCACGATATTGGCGGTGGTGATTTGCAATATGCCGTGCGCCGCCCGCTGCCAGCTGACGCCCAGGGGCGCGGCGATATGCCGCTCGATGGCGGCGACGGCCGCCTCCCGGTCGAGGGGGAACTCGCCGCCGAGCATACTGTCGACGCCCAGGCGATTGAGCGCCACGTGCGCGTCGGTGACGGTGGGCAGTTCGCCGCCACGACCGTAGCTTGCCGGTCCCGGCGTCGAGCCGGCGCTGCGCGGGCCGACCTTGAGCGATCCGGCGCGATCCAGATACGCAATCGATCCGCCGCCGGCGCCGATGGTTTCAATTTCCGCCGAGGCCACCGCCACCGGGTAGCCGCCGATGGCGCGCTCGTCGGTCACCGGGATGGCGCCGTTGCGCAGCAGGGCGATATCCGAACTGGTGCCGCCGATATCCAGCGTCAGCGCTTCCCCCAGCCCGTGACGGGCGCAGAGATCCAGCGCTCCCACCGCCCCGCCGGCGGGCCCGGACATGGCGCATTTAATCGGGAAACGGCGGGCCTCGGCAAACGTCAGGCAGCCGCCGGCCGATCCCATGATAAAGGCCTTGGCCGGTCCCTGGTCTTTCAGGGTTTGCAGGCCGGACAAAAACTGCGCCATTACCGGCATGGTGGCGGCGTTCAGCACCGTGGCGGTGGTACGTTCGTATTCGCGAAATACCGGCAATACGTCCGAGGATAACGAGACCGGCACCCCCAGCACCGCCAGCTTTTCCCGGATGCGCCGCTCATGTTCGGGGTTGACGAAGGAAAACAGCAGGCTGACCGCCACCGCCTCCACCTTTTCCTCACGCAATTGTTCGATACAGCGGTCCAGCGCGGCCTCATCCAGGGGCAACAGCACCTCTCCGTGGTGATCGCGGCGCTCCGGCACCTCCAGGCGCAAATGCCGGGGCGCCACCACCGGCGCGCGCCGGGCGTGCAAATCATAGGACGACGGCCGGGTCATGCGGGCGATTTCCAGCACGTCGCGAAAGCCCGCCGTGGTCAGCAGGGCGGTCTTGGCCAGCGCGCCTTCCAGCAGGGCGTTGGTCACAACCGTAGTGCCCACCACCGCCGCGTCGATATCGGCGGCGCCAGCGTTCATCTGCCGCGCCAGCCCGCCCAGCGCCGCCAGAATGTCGTTGCCCTGATCGCCTTTGCGGTGCAGGACTTTGGCGATGCGGGTTTCGCCGGTGGCGGGATTGGTCACCACCACGTCGATAAACGTGCCGCCGACGTCAACGGCGGCTAATAATCCGCTCATGCCGGTATCTCCTTGGTTTGACTATTCCCGTAACCGTACAGCCGGTCCTGGGCGAGCGCCGGCGCGTCGCGTTCGCACGGCGGGCCGTAGCCGCCGCCGCCCGCCGTTTCGACCCGTATCACCGTATCCGCCACGGCGGACAGCTCGCTAAAACGCGTAATGGACAACGGCATGGCGCCCGGCGCGATAACGGTAATACGCGTCGGCGCGCCGGCGCCGCCTCCCAGCAGGCCGCCCGGCCCGTGGGTGGGCATGCTGACCTGGAAAGAACAGCGCACCGGCGTCAGCACCTGGAATTCCCGGCGCAGGCCAAAGCCGCCGCGCTGGCGTCCGGCGCCCCCGGACCCCTCCACCAGCTCATAACGTAAAATACGTACCGGCAGGCTCATTTCCAGCACTTCCACCGGGGTATCGTGCAAATTGGCCACCGGCGGGATCATGCCGCTTTCCCCGTCGGCCACGTTGCTGGCGCCCGAGCCACCGCCCAGCGCTTCGCCATAGGCAAAAAGCCGGCCGGTCAGCGGATTCACGCCGCCGAAGGAAAACACGCCGCCGCCGCCGGTGCCGGCCAGCACCTGTTGCGGTGAAAAGGCGGACAGCGCGTCCATTAGCGCCTCGAACGTGTGATAGGACACCTGGGTGGCGGCGGAAATCGCCGCCGGAAATACGGGATTCAGAATCGATCCCTCGGGGATGTTGATGTCAAGGGCGCGGTACATGCCGGCATTGGCGGGGATACCCCGCGCCAGCGTGATGCGGATGGCCATGTAGACGCAGGCCAGCGTATTGGCCAGGCAGGAATTGAACGGGCTGTTGGTCTGCGGGCCGCTGCCGGAGAAATCAATTTTCAGCCGATCGCCCTGATGGGATATCGCCACCCGCAGCGGGATCATCTCGCCGCCGAAATCCGCCGCCGCCTCGCCGTGCCAAACCTGGTCGGGCAGCGCGGCGACGCAGGCGCGGGTCGCCGCCTCGGACAGGCGGATAATCTCGGCCAGGGCATAACGCAGCTGATCGGTGGTGTAGCGGCGCGCCAGTTCGTCAATACGACTTTGGGCGACGCGGATGGTGGCGATTTGCGCGCCAAGATCCGCCATGCGCTCGTCCGGCAGACGGGAATTGGCGGCGATAATGGTCAGGATATTATTGTCCACGATGCCGGCCGCGGCCAGTTTCACCGGCGGGATGCGCAGGCCCTCGTGGAAGATCTCGGTGGCGGTGGCGGGCATGCTGCGCGGCGTCAGGCCGCCCACATCGGTATGGTGCGCCATGCTGGCGCCGAAACCGACCATCCGCCCTTCGGCGAACAGCGGCCCGGCGACGATAAAATCCGGCAGGTGGTTGGCGCCGTAATACGGGTCGTTGACCAGGAACACGTCGCCCGGTGCCATTTCCGCCGTCGGGAAGGCGGCCAGGATATGGCGCAGCGCCCCCGCCATCACGCCGAGATGGATGGGAATATGTTCCGCCTGCACCGCAATATCGCCGACCACGTCATAGACGCTGCAGGAGCAGTCGCGCCGCTCCTTGATGTTTGGCGAATGGCTGGAGCGCACCAGCGACTCGGCCATTTCATCGCAAATGGCGTGGAAAGCGTTGCGAACGAGCTCGATGGCTATCTGATCCAGCGGCGCGGTTTGGCTCATCGGGTGTTCCGTATCAAGAAAATATTGAGTTCTGAGTTCTAACACAGTAAAAAAGAGTTCAGCAACAAGAATAGAGTTCACATATATGAACGAAGTAAAGAGCGCGGTGCGGGTGCTGGAAGTATTGGAACTGCTGGCGCAGGCGGAAAAACCGCTGGCCCTGAAAGAGGTGGTGGATGAATTGGGCTACCCGAAAAGCAGTACCCATAACCTGCTGGCAACCCTGGTGGCGCGCGGTTACGCGGTGCGCGGCGAAGCCGAGCGGTATACGCTGAACGAAGCGTACCGCAACGGCCCGGGCTGGATTTGCGGGCCGGAGGCGAGGCTGATTGAACTGGCCGGGCCGGTGATGCGCGCCCTGCGCGACGGCTGCGGCGAAACCATTATGCTCGGGGTGCTGAACAACGACTGCCGGCTGAAAACCCTGGAACGTTGCAGCGGCACCCAACCGGTGCGTTACGAGTCCCCGCTGGGCAGTTGCCTGCCGTCCTATTGCACCGCCATGGGGCGCGCCCTGCTGGCCGCCCGGGACGACGGCCAAATTGAGCATTACCTCGCCCATGAGCGCATCGTGCAATACACCCGGCATACCCTGGTGGAGCGCGATCTTATCCGCCAGCATATCGCCAAGGCCCGCCTGGACGGCTTTGCGGTCTCGGATCAGGAAATGGATATCGGCGGTTCGGGGGTGGCGGCGCCGGTGCTGAACGCCAAGGGGGAAACCGTGGCCGCGCTGAATGTGGCGGCCATTTCAAGCCGGTTTGCCGAACGGCGGCAGGATTTTATCGCGGCGGTAAAAGGCCATGCACTACTATTGAGCAACCGGCTGGGCTGGCACTGAACCAGGCTGGCCAGCGACGAAATATGCCCTAAGGCATGCGCTCTGGCGTGTCGCTACAGCTTCCCGGCGTTTGGTGCCGGCTCGGCCGCCATCAGGCGCCAAGCGTTGCGCCGCCGTCGATAACGATATCCTGCATGGTGATATGGCCGGCACGCTCGGATGCCAGAAAAAGCACCGCGTCGGCAATCTCGCGCGGACGGGCAATTTTACCCAGCGGGATGCCAAGCTTGAACTGTTCGGGAAAACCGGCGATGGTCCGCTGCTCCGCATCCGGGTTTTGCCACAGCCCGCGCTGCATCGGGGTGTCGGTCGAGCCGGGCGATACCAGGTTACAGCGCACCCCGAACGGCGCCATTTCCAGCCCGACGGTCAGGCACAGGCTTCTCAGCGCCGCTTTCGAGGCGCAGTAGGCGGACATGCCCAGGCGCGGCACGTGGGCGGCGTTGGAGGCGATGCTGACAATGGCGCCCGCCCGCTGGCGGCGAAATACCGGCAGGGTATGGCGGAAAAGGTTAAACGCGCCGCCGGCGTTGACCGCCATGCAGTCTTGCCAGTCCTGGAGGTCCAGGCTATCGGTAGTCCCGGTGCGCAGGATACCGGCGCCGTTGACCAGGACATCTAGCCGTGGGTTTTCCTCCAGCAACGTCCGGCACACCCGTTCGACCTGGAGGGCGTCGGTGATATCCAGCAGTTGGGTGCGAAACGGGTAGCCGTCGCCGGCAAACCGCCGGTCCAGTCCGACCACGTCGGCGCCGGCCTCGCTGAACGCCAGCGCGGTCTGGTAGCCGATCCCCTGCCCCGCGCCGGTCACCCAGACGCGCTTACCGCTGAAATCCTGGCTGATAGTCATGCGTTATGCTCCGGCGCCAGTAATTGCCACCAGCCGTTAAGGGTGGGGTTGCGCGCCAGCGCGACAAAATCCAGCCCCGCGCGCGCCTGCCGCCAGCGGGTGGCCAGCGTCATGATACGCACCGAATCCAGTCCGTAATCGATCAGGTTGTCATCATCGGATAGGTCCTGGCAATCGTCGTCGAGCAGCGGCAGGATAGCCGCGCGCAGCTGCGCCTTGCTGACCGGCGCCGGCAGCAAATCGGCGGTCATCAGCACGCGCCCGCAGCGGCCGGCGGCATAACGCAGCGCCATCAGATGGTCATCGCGGCTAAAATCGGCCAGGGCGTCCGCCACCAGCAGGGGTTTGATATTGCGCATAAACGCGTCGGCGGCGGTCATCAGACAGCCGATATGCGCATAGACGCCGCAGATAAGCAGCTGGTCGCGGCCGCTCTCGGCCAGCATATCCGCCAGCGCGGAACGATGGAACGCGCTGTAGCGCCATTTGACCAGCACGCGGTCGTCGGCGTCGGGCGCCAGGGCGGCGACCACCGCCTGCTGTTCCGGATGCTGGTTTAACCCCGGCCCCCACATATCGGTTAACAGCCCGCGATCCTCATCGCTTTGCCGCGCCGGCTGGGCGGTGTAAAACACCGGGATGCCCTGCGATTTACAGTAGCGGCGCAGGGCGGCGATATTCTCCACCAGCCGGTTGACCAGCGCGCTGTCCTCGCCCCAGAAGTTAAGAAAGTAGTCTTGCATATCGTGGATAAGCAGCGCCGCGCGCCGCGGTTCAAAGGGCCAGTTTACCTTATTGGCGGGCAATTCCGCCGGATTGGGCATGGCATAGGACACCAGTTTCGGGATAGCCATTTATTCATCTCCTGTGGCGGGTTTGCCATTGGCGGCGTCAATCAGCCGGCGCAGTCGTTTTTTATCCACCTTGCCCACCGGGGTCAGCGGCAGCGCGTCCAGGCGTTCAAAGCGGTCGGGTAATTTAAACTCCGC